>JAQVME010000200.1 GCA_028703745.1 Clostridia bacterium | reverse complement strand
AATGACGGCAGACTTGAACTGCGCCTTGCTCTTCTCCAGCTCCTCTGCCGAAAAGCCCTCTTCTATGACCTTCAAGATTATTTCTCTGACTGCCAGCAACGCTTGCTTGACGGTAGACGGGTTTGTGGCAAAAAATAAGTTTATGAAACCGTCCGTGACATATTGATAGTCGTTTGCGTAAATATTATAGACCAGACCCAGCTCCTCGCGCAGTTTCTGAAAGAGGCGTGAACTCATACCGCCGCCCAGCATATTCGTCACAAGGCTTGCCGTAGACGACTGCTTGTCCGAAAGGCTGAAGGACGGAAAGCTGATACCTACATTCGCCTGCTCGATTTCTTTGGTTTTTTTCAAATATTGCTTCTGGGGCTTGGCTTTCTCTTTTGTGATAATTGCGGGCAGACAATATTCGCCGTTTATTTCAAAATATTTTTTTATCAAATCAACGGCGTTTTCGGCGGAGATGTTGCCGACGACGGAAATAAGAGTGTTGTCGGAGCGGTAATATCTTGCCATAAATTCTTTTATGGCGGCTCTGTCAAGACCTCTCACGCTTTCGGCGCTGCCGAGAATGGGGGTTGCCAGCTGGTCGTTGCCAAAATGCGCCTTGCAAAGCAGTTCCATACAAAGGTCTTCGGAATCGTCCTCGCTCATGCTTATTTCTTCCAGCACTACTCCCTTCTCCTTCTGAATATTCTCATCGGTGAAGGTGGCGTTGTAATAAAGGTCGCTGAGCATATCCATGCATTTTTCGGCGTACTCGTCAATAGAGACCGTGTAAAAAGCCGTCATATTCTTCGACGTAAAGGCATTTATTTGGATACCGAAGCTTTCCATTTCGTCAACTATTTGGAACGCCGTTCTTTTGCTTGTGCCCTTGAAAACCATATGCTCTATGAAATGCGCTACGCCGTTGTTCTCGGGGGTTTCGTTCATACTGCCTGCGCCTACAAAAACGCCCATTGAAATCGAACGCGTATTCTTCATCGTCTTTATCCAGAGTCTAAGACCGTTCGGGAAGGTTATTATTTTGCTCATTGTGCCTCGCTTGAAATTATTAAATATATTATATACTTTTACACTGTATTATACAAGCGCTTTTAATCGTAATATAACCGCAAAGATACAAAAAAGCCTCTAGCATTTTTTTACAGAAATAAACCTTTAACGCATTAAACCTTATAAAACTTGGTGTTTTCGCATTTGATACATCTCTGCGGAGCGCCGCCCACAGCCTCGTTGATTATGCCGCAATTTGAGCATTTGTATCTTTCGCCCCTCTGCTTGAGATGCTCTTCAAAACTCATTTTTGCCATTTCTTCAAAATCCTTCGACATAGCCTCTCCTGTGATACTATTTTGAACTGGCGACAAAGAAATTATACCAAACGGTATTGACTTTCCTCCTGCCGCAGTTATAATATAAGAAAAAACAGAACGAGGATTGCTATGAGACTGTTTGCCATAGGCGAAGCGTTGATAGACTTTTTACCCGAAAACAGCGGATATATTCCCGTAGTTGGCGGCGCCCCCGCCAATGTTGCGGCTTGTTTTGCGCGTCTTGGCGGCAAAGCGTACTTTATCGGAAAGGTCGGCGAGGATTTGTTCGGCAAAAAAATTGTCGAAGCTCTGCAAGCCGCAGGGGTCAGAACCGATTATGTCACCGCCACGGACAAGGCGAATACGGCTTTGAGCTTTGTGACACTGGATGCGAACGGCGAACGCCACTTTTCCTTCTATCGCAACCCTTCGGCGGATATGCTGCTCTCTACGAAGGATATCGAAAAAATAACTTTCCACAAAGACGACATACTTCACTTTTGCTCGGTAGACTTGATCGATATGCCCGTAAGATACGCCACCGTTTCGGCAATAAAGAAAGTCCGGCTAGCCGGCGGCACGGTCAGCTTTGATCCGAATGTGCGAAAAAGCCTTTGGAAAGACCTCGTCGAATACAAAAGCACGATATTGAATTTTTTGCCCGAAGCCGACATCGTTAAGCTCTCGGAAGAAGAATGTCAGTTTTTATTCGGGGATTTATCTATTGAAAAAGTTGCGGAAATATTATTACAAACGGCAAAAACCGTTTTAATCACGCTGGGAGAAAACGGCAGCCGTTGTTTCAACCGGGATAGGGAATATACGCAACAAGCCTTCAAAATAATGTGTTTGGACACTACGGGCGCAGGCGATACCTTTATCGGAACCTTTCTGAGGTTTTTCGAACAAGAGAGTATTGCCGCCGCTTTGCAAAAAGCCGCCGCCGCGTCTGCTATCGTCTGCACAAAAAAAGGCGTGTTTAACTCCTTGCCTGATGCCGTGGCGCTTGAGGAATTCTTGAGGCTACGCAATGTCTGAAAAAAAACTGTTAAAGGCTTTTAGCAAAAAAACTGATGATACCTTCCGCCCCCTTTTCCATTTCTCACCGCCGACAGGCTGGCTCAACGATCCCAACGGCTTGTGTTTTTTTGACGGCAGATACCATTTGTTTTATCAGCACAACCCCTACTCTTCCCGTTGGGGAAGAATGCATTGGGGACATGCTGACAGCGCGGATTTGATAAATTGGCGCAATCAACCTATTGCGCTTTCCCCCGACACAAAGAATGACAATTTTCTTGGATGCTTCTCGGGTTCGGCTATAGAAAAGGAAGGTAAGCTGTATTTGATGTATACCGGAGTGCCTTTCCTCAAACAACATCAGCTGCTTGCAGAAAGTCCGGACGGCGTCACCTTCGTTAAACAAAAAAAACCAGTCATCCCGTCAAAGAATCGCCCGCCACGCTGCGGAAAATTCAGCTTCCGCGATCCGAAAATAGTTAAAAAAGAAGGGGACTTCTTTGCTTGTATCGGCGCCGCCTACGGCAAGGGCAGACAGATAGCGCTGTATTCTTCAAGCGACCTTACGGACTGGAAATTTGTCGGCTCCTTAATCAAACAACAAGAAAAAACCAATGGCATTTTCGAATGTCCAGACCTCGTCGAGTTCGATTCCGGAGATTTACTCATTTATAGCATTATGTATACCCATACGCAAGGTATGGAATACCAAAACCTACATTCCTCGGTATACTTAATTGGAAAAACAGACTGGCAAAACGGAGAGTTTTTGCCATATTCGGAGCAAAAAGAGCTTGACCTATGCTGTGATTATTATGCGCCCCAAACGCTGAAAACTCCCGACGGAAGAACGATAGCTATAGCCTGGATGCAGATGTGGCTGAGGAGTATTCCCACCTCCTATCTCGGGCACGGCTGGGCAGGTATGATGAGCCTGCCAAGGGAGCTT
>JAQVME010000015.1 GCA_028703745.1 Clostridia bacterium | reverse complement strand
GAAAAGAAAAACAACTAAAATCAGCAACAGATCCGGATACTTCACCTTTGTAGGTTGCTCCAAAAGAATGAGCGGCATCGGCAAGAACTAATATTCTGCCTAATGATTTTTGCATTTCATTTGATGGTGAAAAAACCTTTTTCTTGTTGTTTACCACTTCATAGATTTTATCGTAATCACACATTACACCTGCAATATCAACAGGGATTATTGCTTTTGTTTTGTTGGTAATAGCTTTTGTTAATTGAGTATAATCCAAATGGTAACTGTTCGGGGCAGTATCAACCAGGACTATTTTCGCGCCTACGTGCTGAATAACGCTTGCCGAAGCAGTATAAGTGTATGCAGACGTTATTACTTCATCTCCCGCACCAATCCCAAAAAGTTTTAAGGTTAATTCCATACAAGCAGTAGCTGAATTTAAACATACTGCTTTATTTGTTCCGCAATATTCGGCTATTTTCTTTTCAAAAAGCTTGGTTTTTGGACCTGTAGTAATCCAACCAGATTTCAAGACTTCGACCACATTATTTATTTCTTTTTCCCCAATGTCAGGAGGCGAAAACTGAATCATACTCTCTTCTCCTTCTTATTATTAATTTATTTTTACGAAATCCACCCGAGGTCGTGATGATTTCCTTCCCCGTCTGATGCGGAGATGCAAGATATATTCGTTTTTCCAATTCTTCCCTCTAATAAGCAATTTGCTAAGTCCGTATTCTTACGGACTTAGCAAACAAAGTATGTTTTTATTGTGCGCAATTTATTATTTTTTTTCGGGGTCGGTTTCTGCCTTCTTAATTTCCGCGGAAGCAGCTTGTAATTTCTTGTCCTTACTGCTAGTCACTGCAAGAGCTACCATGAAGGCAATGAACATAGCGAGAACTACGACAATCAGCAGTACCTTTATGTCAAATTTCTCATCGGGCACTCTGACGGCGGCGACGGATTTCTGCACACTGTTTTTGAGTAGTTCCGAATCGATATATTCCTGAACGGCTTCGTTTATGTAACCAATTTCTTTGATTAGCTCGGTATTAATTTTATTTATCAATGCGTCCGATTTGGTCTGAGCATCGGGATCCTTGTTTTCGGCAGGTGCCGCCGGATCAAAATACGCCAATCTTTCGGTCCATACTCCTTTTTCGGAAGTCTGGCTGACAAGTTGCTTTTGGAAAGCTTGTAAATCAATTTGCATTCTTTCGAGCGGTTCGGTATTAACAATGGTTTCTGTTTCGCTGCCGTCGGAATAGGTCTTTTTTTCTATTGCAAATTTGTAAGTGCTTATGGAGTCTTCCGTTGCCGTTATAGCAGCGTCCGTAGCAGCAATATCTCTTGTAAGCGATTCTATTTTGTCATTAATAAAAGTGCGTGCGTCGATAGTCGCGCCCTCTTTTGACAAACCGTTTTGGAAAATAAGCAGTTCAAGCGGCTTCATTGTGGAATTCTTCACCGCATTGACTCTTGCTTTCATATCCTCAAAGGTCATTTTTGATAAGGTCGAGCGGAATGCCGGCGATTCGGTTATTCTTAAATTTATGAAACGTAGAATATCGTTTATTTGCGAATTAAACAAATCGTATATTTCCAAATAATCATAACTTTCGAAATCGACTCCGCCTGCTATAATAGAGCCCAGCGCCTCGCCGTAGCCATAATCTGTTTTGAACTGCGCAATATAGTTTTCTACGATTGAGTTCAGCACGGCTATACTTTGATTGTCCGTCAAGCCCAACTCCCTATCAACCTCAAGCGATACGACAAAACTTGTCGAGGTATACGAAAGCTCGTTTATATCGTTAAGTTGGGCAGGATTCTTGGTGGCTATTTCTTTGATGACCAAAATCTTTTTCATAATATCTTCGGGTACTACGCCGGCGATATTGATGCTGTCCTTCAGCTTGTTTTTAAGTAATGCTCGGGCTTCCTGGTCAAAAGTGTTGTCGACGAGCGCTTGAGTGATTATGCTGTCCGACTTGATTTTTGTGACGTCAAGCGTCCTGCCCCACGGATCCAATCCCTCTTCGGCGCCTTCATAGTTGAATTCGACGATGGCCTGATACACCGGATTATTGCTTGGAAGGAGCAAAATCAAGGTCGTTACGCCTCCGCTAAATACTGCGGCAATTAGACAGAATATTATTATTCTGACAAAACTCTTTTTTATTAATTTGCATATAGACTGAAATGTGATTTCCCCGCTATTCGTACTCTCGTTCACAGTTATCCTCCGTTTAATAAATATATACTATGCTGTTATTATAACATAACAAAATAGGCATATCAAGCAAATAAATTTAACTTATACGCCCGTAAAAAAATAACAGAGAATGGCTATTATGTGTTGAATTTCAGCTTTGTCGGATGCACCTGATTGTTTTTATCAATAACCACCTTGTATTTGCCCTTCTGAACGTTAAAAGTGAAGTCCGCGGGGCTACCTTTCAAAAAGAGCGGCAGTTTTATTTTCAAGGTGAGCTCGCTTCCGGCATAGATGACGAATTCAGCTCCGCCGTCTTTTTCGACAAGGTGTCTGACAATAAATTTCGAGCCGCTTCCTTTGAAGACCTCCTCTCCGTCAATAAAAAGCTGTGTCTCCTGATCGGAAATGATTACGCTAAAGGTGTGACCCAGCAACTCCACATTGGCGAGCCTGTGATTGCCCTCGATAAGCGTGCCGAAGCAAAGTGAAGGCCGCATATCCTCGCGGAAATATTCAACGTCAAGCATTTCCGTCATACCGATAAAGCTCATAAGATTGCCGCTGAGGGCATTCTCAACACAATTGCGCCCAATCGCATTCTTTACGGGGATATAATAGTCGGGCGTGGCGCCGAATTTCTTTAGTATTTCACCGTAGTGTCTGGCGCTACTGTAGGCAAGCTGGCTCTGTATCTCGCTAACGCCATAACGCTTTAGCCCTAAATAAATAAGGAAGTTTGTGCGCGGCACTATCATGCCGCGGTAACTTTCAAAAGGCGGTATCTCCTCTCCTGCGTTGTTAATAACCTTTCTGCCGTACAAAGGATGGCATTTTGCAAGCGACGAAACCATAAAATCTCCACCGAACTTTTTTGGGTCCTTGAGATTTAGCACAAGCCTCTCAAGCCGACCTATGTCGTCAACTGCTCCTGCCGTAAGGGGCAAGAAGCTGGCGAAGCCATAGAGCGGTACAAACTCACCTGTGAGGTATCTATCCATATATAGACCAAGCTTGTCGTTGAAAAGCGTTTTGTTTATTTCTTCCTTGAGTTGCGTTTGCGCCTGACGCAACTTCTCTGCAGCCTTGTTACCGCTGATTTCGCACATTTTTGCCAAAATTTCGATAGTTATTAGTTTATAGCAACTCATGTCCAGGCTATAAATGGCGCCGCTACTAATATCTTTGAAAGGCGAATCCGTCTGCTTATAGGCTATTTCGTTGAGCGTCATCTTGTCAGCCTCAACAAGCTTGCCGTCAAGAGTAAAGGTCTCGGCTATTCGGGGCATAAAGTCTGTTATAATACTGCCATTCCTTGTACGGCAAAAAAGTATCCATGCTGTCAACGCACCGAGGATCTTGTCGTTGATACAAAGACCAAGCTGCTTGTGCGCGCTTTCGTATTCGCCCATAAGCGCGTATATAAGCGCTCCTTGCGCCGCCTCCGTCGAGTCGTAAGAAAAATATTTATGACTCTTTCTTCTGTCTTCTATGAGTAACGGTATGAAAAAATACGGGTCGTATACTCTGTGCCATAAGCTATTGCTAACGGCATTCGAGATGTTCTCTCCCAGCGCGCCGCTACCGGCAATTCTCTCCGCCGTAAACAGTAATTCTGCCTTGCTCGAACCTTCATTAAGCTCCTCCACAGAAGGCAAATTTTCCGATATATTGCTGTCGCCTACGGCAAGGAAAAACATAATTCTTGATGTCTGGGTATCTAAATAGTATTCATAAGATACCACATTCCCGTTCTGGCTGACTGACAAGGGTGAAATATAGCTTTTCGCGATAAAGTATTCCTTTCTGGCGGAGCCTTCATCAAATTCAACCTCATAACGGTCTTTTATTATCATATCTGTATCGGTGAGTTTTATGGCGCCTTGCACGACCGCGCGTTCTGGCGCTACTCCCTTAACTGTGTTTTCCTCGCTCCTTATTTCGGCGTTTGAGGGAAGCACGGGATAAAAATCTATCTTTACTTTGACCTTTGTCATACCGGAAACGACCATAACCAGCTTAGACGAGGAATAATTAATAATGCTTGCGGCTATGTCTCCGTGATGAAAGTATGCGAACTTACCGCTCTTGTCAGCGGCAAAAAAGTTGCCGGGGTCGGATAAAAAATCCTCGGATTCCACCCATTTGCCCAGTCTTTGATAAGATATGCGTGCGCCCCAAACGGTTCCCAGCGTACCGGCAAGCAACACTCCGTTAGGACTGCTAGCTTCAAGACCAAAGCCTGCGCAAGACTTTTGGGGATAACGGAAATTACTCTCGTCGGGACCTTTGCTCTTTTTTTCGAAATAGCCCTTAAAAAACGGGGGTCTGCCTTCAAAACCGTATTCGCGATTGATATACTTCATTTTTCCTCCAAACTGCTATTGCCGGTATATATTCTCTATCTTTATTCTTTATCTAATCTCAATTTTGCCTGTTCCTTGGCATAACGGGCACTTTTCATAAAAAAACCGCGTGAATTCATTATACCGCTTTTTACGGTTAATTGCAATAATTGATAATTCTCTGATGGCGTATACGGAGCATTGCTCCTTGTCGTCCTCCGCTAAACGGCGCACCAACTGCTCAAGTCCGTCGGTATTTTGAGTGCTAATGAAATCTACGAGTATAAGTCCGGAAAGATTCCGCAGCCTTATTTGCCGCATAATCTCTTCGGCGGCGCTCTCGTTGGCTGAGTCGATATTGCCTCCGAACACACTTTTTGAGTTAACGTCTATTACAGTCATAGCCTCTGTGCGGTTAAACACCAGTTCTACCCCGTTTTTTAGCTCCACCTTGTCTGAAAAGATATTGCCGATTAGTCTCCTTACCATGAAATAATCAAAAAGAGGAACGTTTCCCTCGTAATACGTCACATCGCCCGATATTGCCAATTGCTTGTTACTAACGACTTTGCAGCCGTAAGCCTCAATTTCTTGCAAAACCCTGTTTTGGCTCTCTACATGGTAAATGCGCCTTATTTTATTTGTAATATAGGTACCTGCGACCTCTTTATAAAGGTTTGAAAGCGCGGTCATCTCCGAAACTATTTCTTCTGTGCGCGCTTCGGCTGCCTGTTTTCTGAGAATAAAGCCTGCCTCGGTTGCCGGCAATGACACTTTGAGACGCAACCTCTCGTCTTCGGTTAGCCTGCGAGAGAATTTGTAGCCGTCTACAGCGCCGGAAATCACGGCAATACTGCCTGCAATGCTCAGTCTGTCCGACAGCACCGCTCCCTTTTCGCCGCTCTGCTCTCTAACTACCTGACACATTACGTAATCGCCGCTTTTCAGCGTTTTATTTCTTATTTCCAGTATACCGTTATGCATTGCAGTGTCGTAATTGACAAAGCACTGTCCGCCACGCACATTCTCTACCCTGCCGATAAATATGTCACCGACGTTACTGTCTGTTGCCACGGCAAAATACGCAGACAGTCTATCTCCGGAGAGCTTTGCCGCTTGAACAAATTTTTCGGAAAATTCAATATAGACGGTATTCATTGCACGCCCTTCAAAAAGTCGCTTACGCTGATAAAACCTTTGCCGTCGAAAATCATCTGCTTTGTTCTGACGATATCGGATAAGGCTATCTCAAGTCCGAAAAGCTCGTTGAGCTTCTCCGAAAGCTTGTCAATACGTAAATTTATATTTCCGAATGCAAGACGCAAAGAGATTCCGTCCTCGCTTGCAATGGCGGTATATACGAGCGATGACACGTCCTTGTCGACATCCCCTGTCTTGGTTCTCGTGGAGATAAAAAGCGGGCGGCTACCTATGTCGGCTATTTCCGATGCAATGCTTAAAGCCTCTTGACACCGTATGAAGTATTCCGATGCCGTGACATTCCCTGCAATGTTGGGTTTTTGCGTTGTGTAATGGCACTCATTGCAAGCAAGCCCCGGTGGACAGTTGGCGTTAAAAAGCGTAACAAATGCATTAGGGTCGCCGAAATCCGTCTGTATGGTAGCCCATTCGTCGGCGCTCGCCACTCCAAGTGGCAAAGGCTGAGATAGGTTTATTAGCATGTGCGGATTGAAGCCCTTTGAATAATCGAGCGGTATTGACATTCTGCGCAGCGTTCTGTGCAAGGCGCGCATAATATCAATATGCGGAATAAAAACGGCATCGTCTTTCTTTGAGAAGCCAAAACTAAGCATCTTCACCCCCGTAGCGGCGGCATTCGCCCATACTCTCCGCGCCGCAGCCTTGGCAAAGATGTTTGCACGGCGGCGTGGTCTCACCTTCAAGACCCTTACGGTATTCTTTTAGCAGATATTTCTTTGTCACTCCGAAATCTATGAAGTCCCAAGGAAAAGCTTCATCCACTTTGCGCTCACGTGTGTATTCTCTTGTATCTACGCCGCACTCCGCAATTGCCTTCTTCCAGTTGTCATAATTAAAAAGCTCGCTCCACCCGTCGAAATAACAGCCGTTCTTATATGCGCTTTCAATAAGCGCCGACAGCTTTCTGTCGCCGCGCGCAAACACGCCCTCGAGCATGGAAACCTCGGCGGAATGCCAGCTGAAATTTATGTTTCTATATTTCTTCAATTGAGCGCGCAACATAATTTGGCGGCGCAGCATCTCCGGAATGTCTATTTGCTCCGCCCATTGGAAAGGCGTAAGCGGCTTGGGTATAAACATTGCGGTGGAAATATTTATGGTAAGGTATCTATTGCCCGTCACCTCGAAATATATGCGCCGCACTCTTTCGGCGATTTCAGCAATGCCCATGACGTCCTCGTCGGTTTCTGTGGGCAGTCCCAGCATAAAATACAATTTGACGGTCTTGTATCCGTACTCGAAAGCCACTCGCATGGACTTGTCGATGTCCTCGTCGGTGATATTCTTGTTTATGACATCGCGCAACCTCTGTGTGCCTGCTTCCGGCGCAAAGGTTACGGACGACTTTCTGGCGCCCTTCATCAGCTTCGCCGAAAAGCTGTCAAGCCGTAGACTTGGCAACTGCAGATTGACGTTGTTGCTGTCGGCAAGCTCCTTGATTTCGGAAATAAGGCAGTTTATACCCTCATAATCCCCCGTTGAAAGCGAGCTCAGCCCTATCTCGTCGTAGCCGGTATTTTTTAGCAGCTCTTGCGCATAGCCCTTCAACGTATCCCGTCCCCTATACCTGATCGGTCTGTAAAAAAAGCACGCCTGACAGAACCTGCAACCGGCGTAACAGCCGCGGAAAAGCTCGAGGACGGCTCTGTCGTGAATGATCGCAATGTTGGGAACCAGCGGCTTGAGCGGAAAAGGCGCCGCATCGAGGTCTTTTACGGCGGCTTTTCTTACCGGCGTGATATTAATACCGCTTTTCAACGTTGACAGCGCGGGCACGTATACTCCGTCAAGCTTTGAGGCTGCTTCAAGCACGGCTTTTTTGTCGCCCTTGTGCTCAATAGCAATGTGGCAAAGCTTTTTGTCGACTTCCTCGCCCTCCCCGATAAAAATTATATCGAAAAAATCTGCTACCGGCTCGGGGTTTACTGTGCAAGGCCCTCCCGCCACTATAAGCGGATAGCTGTCGTCCCTGTCCTTCGCCCTGAAAGGTATGCCGGCGAGATCGAACATATACAAGACATTGGTGTACGCCATTTCGTACTGCAAGGAGAAGCCTACAATGTCAAAATCACGTAGCGGTTTTTTCGTTTCGAGACTGACCAGCGGCAACTTGTGCTCGCGTAAAAGTGCTGCCATATCCGTCCACGGCGCAAAACACCGCTCGCATACTATGTCCTTGTCCTTGTTGAGAATGTCATATAATATAGCGATGCCGAGGTTCGACATCGCTACTTCATAAATATCCGCGAAGCACAGACAAAAGCTCAATTTGTGCGGTTTTTGCACATCGGGGGTGTTGTATTCGCCTCCGGTGTATCTCGCAGGTTTTTCTACCTGCATCAATAAATCTTTATATTTCAATTTCGATTCTTCCTTCTAAATATTCATAACCAAAGACGCGGCTCCGATGATGCCCGCATTATTAATCAGAGTTGCGCGCACGATCTTTACTTTCGGGTTAATTCTGCCGCCATAATGGTATTTATTGACATATTTCTGAATCATATCAATAAAATACTGCCCCTCGTTGGATACTCCTCCGCCTATCATAACGACGTCCGGACGGAATATGTTTATGAGGTTGACTACGCCTGCGCTGACGTATTTAACGTACCGCTTTATTAATGATACGGCTAGTTTGTCGCCTTGTTTGGCTGCCTCAAAGCTTGTCTTTGCGCTAATCTTGCCATAACTCTCGGCTATTTTGTGCATAAGGCTTTCGGGGTGCTTTGCCATGGCGGTCTTAGTATCGCGAATAAGCGCTGTGGCAGAAGCATAAACTTCCCAGCAACCCCGCCTGCCGCAGGTGCATTTTTCGCCGTCCAGTTTTATGACCATATGCCCTGCCTCGCCGCCGGCGCCTCTTTTGCCGCTGTATATCTTTCCGTCGAGGATTATGCCCGAGCCAACGCCCGTGCCCAGCGTAATGAATATACAGTCCTTGCTGCCCTTGCCGCTGCCGAAAGCGTACTCGCCAAGCGCCGCGCAATTAGCGTCGTTTTCGATGACGACCTTTGTATCCCAGTATTTTTTGAATTCCGCTACTAGCGGCACCTTGTCAAAATGGAGGTTGTTGGCATAAGTAATTATTCCCTTGTCACTCCAAATCGTGCCCGGACAGCCTATGCCGACGGCCGATACGTCCTCCTTCGTGAGGTTGGCTTCTTTTAGTATTTTTTCGCAAAGCTTGTAGGTGTCCGCCACCATAACGCTATAATGCTTGTCTGTAAAGGTCTGGCACGAGCCTTGAGAAATGATTTCTCCGTTGTCGCCGACAACTCCTGCCTTTACACTCATACCGCCAATATCTATGCCTATATAGTATTTCATAACAACTCCTTATATGTGATAGAGAATTATTGTCATTTTTCCGCTTATGAGGGCTTGGTAATCCGCGGGAACGAACACGGTGTCGCCCTTAGTTATTTTTTCACCGTTTATGTCGCCTCCGCCATCAATTACGGTAAAGCCGCAGAATACAGCCTTGTCGTCAAGCGGCATGGCGCCGTCAATGCTTATTTCTTCGGTGACAAAATACTCGCTGACGGCGAGCGTTCTCTTTTTGAAGCCGGCGCCGTATTCGTACGCCTTGTTCTGAACGGGCAAGTCGTATTTTTTGCAGTCGGTGACAGCTACGGCTTTATCGATATGCAGCTGCCTCTTGTTGCCGTCCTTATCCGTGCGGTTGTAGTCATATACCCTGTACGTCAAGTCGCTGTTCTGCTGCACCTCGAGTATGGTAACACCCGCGCCGATGGCGTGCAAGGTGCCTGAAGGCACCAAATAATAATCGCCCTTGCAAACGGCGACCCTGTTCAAGTATGACTCTATAGCGCCGTTTTGTATTATATCCTGAAGCTGCGCTTTGGAAATATCTCTGTTGAGACCGAGGTATATGCCTGCACCTTCGTCTGCATCGCAAATATACCACATCTCGCACTTGCCCTTCTTGCCTTCATGCATGAGAGCGTAACCGTCGTCCGGATGAACCTGAATTGACAAAGGCTCTTCGGCGTTTATGAGTTTGATAAGTAGCGGAAAAACCTCTTCATAAGCCGCCCCCGACAAAAACGGATATTCATGCAATACTTCTTTGAAAGGACGACCGCGCAAGGCGCCGTTGCGTACGACGGACACTCCGCCGTCATTAGCGCTCATTTCCCAGCTTTCGGCAATCTTTTGGCTGTCCGAAACCTTGTTCCAGTATTTCTTCAGCTTGTCTCCGCCCCAGAGATAGTCCTTAGCGGTATAACCGAGAAGAAGGGGGTAAGATGCAATGTTGTTTGCCATTTTTTCTCCTAACGAATTATATATAAATAATAATATAATACTCTTTCAAAGTCAAGGGTAACGATAAGCCCGAGTGAAGGCGCTAACATACGAAAAAAAAGGATTCCGCCTTTTGCGCGGAACCCTTTTGGTATGTAAACTAATAGCGCTTATTTCTTGTATCTGGAAAGAATATCGCTTCCGGAAAGAATCTTCTTTACTTCCTCGGCATATCTGCTTTCGGCGCGCGCTGCGGGTTGAGCAACAGGCTTCGGCGCCTTCTTGGGCAACTTCTTTCTGGTGGGAGCGGCGTAGCCCTCTCTGAGATAAGACTCGGGAATGTCGATGAAATCGGTGAATTCTGCAGTATACGGTCCTTCCTGAACGTTGATATCGTATACGTCCTTGCCCTTGAGCTTTAGGTAAGACACGATAGGAAGAATGTCACCTTCGCCTACGGCAAAAGCAAGCGCATCGATGGATGAGCTCATCCCGATTAGCGTAGCGTCAATGATTTGACGGGTATCAAGCTTGTTTCTTCTTCTCGAGGCTATGGGCGTAACGGCGTCATATCCCTTTGCGGCGATATACTCATTGAAATCACGGTTTCTCTTGGCTACGTAACTATAAAACTTGCAATTAACTATTTCAAACTGAGTTTCCATTCTCTCCGCTAGTTTCTTGAAGCCCTCGCATGTAATCCTAAGACTAGCAAGGTCGATAAGAACTGCAATTTTCGGTTTGTTCATATTAAATCCTCCAAATAAATTGAATTAATTATATTATATTATTCTGTCTATAGTAATAGAAAAGGTATTGCTGGGCATAACCGCTCAAATCTCCGAACATTGTAGTAAGGGTATGCGCCATATTCGCGCAACTCTTGGTCGCCGGCAGAGAGAAATCACGGTATATTCTTTTGCACCAGGTGTCCATGGGAAAGACGTCTTCTTTGTGGTAAGCAAAAAGCAATATGCAGTCGGCTACTTTGCCGCCGACTCCCTTCAGCGTCATCAACCTCTTGCGCGCTTCGGGGGTGGCAACGGAGTATAAATTTAAGTCGAACCCGTCGGCAATGCTTCTGACGGTATCGACCAAATATTCTGCTCTGTAGCCCGCTCCTATTCTTCTATAAAAAGCTGCATCTTCGGAGGTCAGGGCTTCAAGCGTGGGGAACGCCCTGTATTCACCGAAATCTTCTCCAAGGCACTCACAAAGCCTTGTAAGGATACCTTTTATCCGCGGTATGTTGTTGTTCGCCGAGATGATGAACGACACGATTGTTTCTAACGGAGGTTGGTTGAGTATTCGTATGCCCTTTCCGTAGTCAATCGCCGTCTGCATCAGGGGATAAGCCGCAAGCCTTTGCTTGATGGGGGCATAATCCCTGTCCAAATCGAAGTATTTTATGGCAAAATCAATATCGCTTGAGCTTATTATAGCACGGTCATATTCATATTTCAAGTGGCAAATCACATTTTCTGCAATTATTTTATAATTTCCGTCTTCTTCGCTAAATCGGAAAACCTGACCGCTTTCCAGCATTTGTTTGATATCGAATTGCGACAGGTCATTGACTATTATTTGATTATTAAGGATACTGTAATCCATAGTTTGTTATCCCTAAAAAACAATAACAGGTTTTTTGCGGATTAGTCCGCATATATACCTGTTACTCAAAGTTCTTTCAAAAATTATGTTTTTGCGCAATGCTTTTTTGCTCGAAAACAAGTCTTTTTTATTGGCAATAAACGCTGACTTTTTTGTAACGTTTATTCCTTGTTCCGTCTTCCTCAAAACGTACGACGCCGCTTGCCTTTGCGAACAACGTGTCATCCTTGCCGATACCAACGTTCAACCCGGGGTGCATTTTTGTGCCCCTCTGTCTCACGAGTATGTTTCCGGCAAGCACGAATTGTCCGTCGGCTCTCTTCGGGCCGAGTCTTTGGGCTGCGCTGTCTCTTCCGTTTCTGGAACTTCCCACACCTTTCTTGTGGGCAAACAATTGAATATTAATAAACATTTCTATCGTTCCTCCATATTTATAAAGGCTTTATAGCCGCTCTGCATATCCTTTAGTCCCAAATACATGGCTTTCAGAATAGCTTGTTGTCTTATACCGTCTTGCGCCTTTTCGGCGACGGGACATGAAAATGCGAGATATCCCTCCCTCTTTTCGTATAAGACCTCCGATACATCCATAAGTCCGAGGAGCGCCGTCTGTATTATCGCCGATACTGCGCTGCAAATGATATCCTTACCGCTGTGCGCGTATCCGCTGTGTCCCGTACATTCGACGTTTTTGATGTCGCCGTCCTTGTGGATAATGACAATTTTTATCATGGAATTCCGTCTTAGCCGATAATATCGGTTATTTTCAGCTCAGTATAAGGCTGACGGTGTCCCTGACGTTTGCGAACATTCTTTTTGGCTTTGTACTTAAAGATGTTTATCTTTCTGCCCTTCCCGTTGTAAGTGACGTCCGCTTCCGCGTACGCGCCTTCGATGGGATTGCCGACAAGTACTTCACCATCGCGGTTCAGCATAAGAACGTCAAGTTTGATTTTGGAGCCGACCTCTAGGTTCAGCGATTCCACTTTCAAAACAGAATCCTTTTCTACTTTGTACTGCTTTCCGCCTGTCAAAACAATTGCATACATTTCTCTCTACCTCCTTTAAGGACTCGCTAAGTCGGGTGACCTTTCGGCGCTTCTATTACCCTTATTATGCGGCTCATTATAATTTAACATATACTTGTTGCGTTTGCAAGGATTTTTGTATTATTTTTTATTTTTTAGGTAGCTATAATTTCAAAACCGGACTCAAAAACGCTATACTATCAAGGGTTTTTTTGATATAATGCTGCTATGAAAAAATTGAAATTACCTTCGGAATTGGCTTTCTTTGCAGGCATGGCGCTTTTGGCGGTGGGCATAGCCTTTTTTATAAAAGCAGACTTCGGCATGAGTGTCATACAGTCTTGCGCTTACATATTGAGTCTTACTATGCCATTTTTTTCCTTCGGCACCCTCAACTATTTGTTGCAGCTTGTGCTTATCGCCGCGCTCTGCCTGATAGTGCGCAGGTTCAGCTTGAGGTTTATCGTATCCTTCGGCTCTGCGGTTTTTTACGGCTATACCGTCGACTTTGTCATATACCTTATGCGCGCCCTCTCCGCAGGCAGCCTTGTTGCACGCATAGCTTTCTTTGTCGTCGGATTTTTTCTCATTATCTTTGCCGTA
>JAQVME010000199.1 GCA_028703745.1 Clostridia bacterium | reverse complement strand
AGGTCTACGATATGAATATAACCGGCTCCCATATCCGCCCATTTGCGCGCCATATCAAGAGGGTCACCGTATACCGTGACCTTGTCTCTTTTGCCCTCTAGCAGCCTTACGGCTTTGCCGTCGAGTATGTCTACAGCCGGAAATAATTTCATACGATGCTTCTCCTTACAAAATTGCGAAGTATCTCTAAGCCGGTATCCCCGCTCTTCTCCGGATGAAACTGCGCGGCAAAGACATTTCCTTTTTCGATGCTAGCCGAAAAGTCCTTGTCTGCATAGTTGCATACGCTTGCCGTATCCTCGCTTACGTCAGCATAATAAGAATGCACGAAATACACACTGGGCGAAGCTATGCCGCCGAACAAGCCGTCCTTAGTTATGGACAGTGAGTTCCACCCTATGTGGGGTATCTTATATGCGCCTGTGAATTTCTTTATTTCGCCTTTTATTATGCCCAGACCCTTATGCTTGCCGTCCTCAAAACTTGTTTCGTAAAGCAGTTGCATGCCCAGACATATTCCGAGAAAAGGCTTTCCGCTAAACGCGGCATCCAGAATAATTTTGTCAAGACCGCTGTCTTTCAGTCTGGCTATCGCCTGACTGAACGCGCCTACGCCCGGAAGCACTACCCTTTCGGCATTTTTTATTATCTGTTTGTCTGTGGTAATTATTGACTGCTGACCGATAAATTCAAAAGCCTTTTGGACAGAACGCAGATTGCCCATACCATAGTCAATAATAGCCAGCATCAGTCCAGCACTCCTTTCGATGAAGGTATGCTGTCGCCGACTATTTTCACCGCCTCTTTCAGCGCCCTTGCAAAGGCCTTGAAGATGCTTTCTGCCATATGGTGGTAATTGCCCCCGTAAAGCAGGTTTATGTGTAGCGTGAGTCCGCCGTTTGTGGCGACTGCTCTAAAAAATTCTTCTACTAGCTGGTAGTCAAAATCACTCGAAAAAGCGTTCGACAGTCTGGGTGCGTTATATACAAAATACGGACGTCCCGACACGTCGATACAAACAGAAGCAAGGCTTTCGTCCATAGGAATGCTAACTGCGGCATAACGCTGAATGCCTTTTTTGTCACCTAGCGCCGCGGCAATGCACCTTCCGAGTATTATTCCGATATCCTCCACGGTATGGTGCCCGTCGACATTTATATCGCCGGTACATTTCAAGCGCAAATCAAAATTTCCGTGAACGGCAAACAACGTCAACATATGATCAAAAAATCCTATGCCCGTATCAATGCTGTGACTGCCTGTTCCGTCGAGACAAAGCTCAAGCGCAATGTCCGTTTCGTTGGTTTTTCTATTTTGTCCGGCTGTTCTCATAGTTTTTCTCCTGTTCTTATCTTTATTGCGTTGGCGTGCGCCGTAAATCCTTCGGTTTCCGCCAAAAGAATTATGTCCTGCGCCGCGCTCTGTAGCTTTTGCTCTGAATAATGTATAAAGCTGATTTTTTTTGTGAAGGTTGCGGTATTCAGCACCTCAAAATGCCGCGCCGTGCCGCTTGTCGGAAGCACATGAGACGGTCCTGCATAATAGTCGCCCAGCGGCTCGGGGGAATAGTAACCCGCAAAGATCGCGCCGGCGTTTGTCACGCCGTCAAGAAGCTGCGCAAAGTTCTCCACGCATAGCTCCAAATGCTCGGGTGCGATTTTGTTGGAAAGTTCGACTGCCTCGGCTAGGCTGTTGACGACGATAACCGCGCCGTTGTCATACAGCGCCTTTTTTGCAATGTCCTTTCTTGAAAGTACGGCGACCTGCTTGTCCAGCTGGCTGATAACCTCCAGCGCCAGACCCTCGTCGTCCGTAATAAGAATTGCCCTCGAAAGTATGTCGTGTTCAGCCTGTGACAGCATATCAGCCGCCACGACGTCTGCCTTCGCCTTTTTGTCGGCAATGACAAGAATTTCGGACGGACCGGCTATCATATCTATTTTGACGTCGCCAAAAACCTCTTTTTTCGCCAAAGTGACAAAAATATTCCCCGGTCCGGCGATAATATCGACTTTGGGTACACAAGTACTTCCGTAGCTCATAGCGGCTATTGCCTGCGCCCCCCCAACCTTGTATATCTCCGACACACCGCATTCGTTTGCGGCAACCAGAGTCAACGGGTTCCTTATCTTCGGCGAACACATTATTATTCTTTTTACGCCGGCTGCCTTTGCGGGCAGCGCGCACATAAGCACGGAGGAGGGATAAGGCGCCGTGCCTCCGGGCGCATATATGCCTGCAATCTCAAGCGGACGGATAATTGTTCCCGTTTCTCCGCCGTCGCTACTTATTATTTTGTCTTCGGGTTTGTGGGCAAGATGATATTCCAGCACATTCTTAGCCGCCCTGCGTATAGCCGCAAGCTGCTCGGGCGGAGTATCGGCATACGCCTTTTCTATTTCCTCTTGAGACACTTTTACGCTTTTTTCGTCGAGTTGTACTCCGTCGAATTTCTGCGTATACTCAAAAAGAGCTTCATTGCCTCTTTTTTTGACGTCTTCTATAATATTTCTTACGGTCTGTCTCGTCTCCGCGAAGCCCAGCCCTGATTTCTTCAGCACCTCTTGAACGCTGTCTTTCGGATAGTAATAAAGTTTAATCATTGCTTCTGACTATTACCTCCTTCAAACAAGCGACCAAAGGTCTTATGATGTCGGCTTTTGTTTTCAAGCTGACCTTATTTACTATTAGCCTCGCAGAAATCTCGGCGATAACCTCCAGCACCGACAAATCGTTCTCGGCAAGAGTTTTGCCGCTCTCAACTATATCGAGAATAATGTCGCTGAGTCCTATGACGGGTCCCAGCTCTATAGAGCCGGAAAGTTTAATTATTTCTATATTTCTTTGTTTCTTATAAAAATACTCACGCGTGACGTTTTCGTATTTGGTAGCAACGCGCAAAGTGTCAATATCCGAAAGATCCTTGTCCTTGTAACCCGCCAGACAGAGACGGCATTTTGCGAACTGCAAATCCAGTAATTCGTAAATATTGCGCCCCTCTTCAAGCAAAGTATCCTTGCCGCAAACACCAATATCTGCAACGCCGTACTCTACATAAGTCGGCACGTCCGTAGGCTTAACTAATATGAAACTGAATACTCCCGAATTGTCCTTCAACACGAGCTTGCGTGAAGGCGTTTTTAATTCGTCGGCGACGATTCCGCATTGTTCTAGCAGTTCGACTGCCTTGTCGGCAAGCCTGCCCTTGGCTAGCGCTATAGTAATCATTCTGCCGCCTCCTCAATTCTTCCTTTGTTGTTTATATATATGATGTTGTCAATACCCTTTTTGATGCCATAAGCCTTTGCGCTCTCCGGAGT
>JAQVME010000014.1 GCA_028703745.1 Clostridia bacterium | reverse complement strand
AAAGACGTATTAGACGCGTTGGAAAAAACCGGTGTGAAGGTATACAACGTAGGAACGAGCGCCGATACGGAGGGAACGGAACTGACTTATATACATACCGGACTTATGGCGGCGGTGCTACTGAATTTGGGCGCAGTCGACGTAGTTATCGGCGGCTGCGGTACGGGACAGGGCTTTATGGTTTCCGCCATGCAGTACCCCGGGGTTTTTTGCGGACACATAACCGACCCGCTTGAAGCGTGGCTGTTCAGCCAAATAAACGGCGGAAATTGCATTTCGCTGGCGCTCAACAAGGGCTATGGCTGGGCGGGAAAAATCAATCTTGAATATATCTTCGAAAAGCTTTTCAAAGACTCAAGCGGCGGAGGATTCCCCGTCGAAAGAGCGGTAAGCCAGCGGCAAAGCCGTACAAGACTGGGCGACATTTCGCTTGCCGCGCACAAAAGCATGAAAGATATTCTGCTTTGCATCGAGGAAGGCATAGTAAAAACGGTATTCTCGCACAAGCCTTTTACGGCTCTTGTGCGCGCCGAAGCCAAGAACAAGGATTTGCAAAAATTTATAATAAAAATGTTTCTGGGGAGCGGCAATGAGTAAAAGCTTAGAGAGAGGGTTGCAGTCTTTATTATTTCTTTCATCAAAAAAGAGCGTGGGCGTCACAGAACTTGCGGAGGAACTGCAAGTCAACAAAAGCACTGCCTTCCGCGTGCTGGAGACGCTTCGCCAATTTAACATGGCGGAGCAAAACAAGTCTACCTCAAAATATAAACTGGGACCGGCGGTGCTCAAGCTTTCCGAACAGCTTTACAAGAACCTGAATATCATTTCCATAGCCCGTCCTCATATGCAGCGCATTTCCGAGGAAGTGGGCGAATCCGTGCATCTGTGCATACTCTCGAACGACAGCGCCGTAGTAATAGAACAGATTATGACCTCCTCAAGGCTTACCGTAAATGCTAAGATAGGCAACAAGGAGCCGTTGCACAGCTCATCCGTAGGAAAGTGCCTGATTGCATTCAGCAGTCCGCAGGTCATAAGCCAGATTACGGACGGCATGGCTTTTGAAAAATTTTCCGAAAAGACCATTGCGTCCAAGGAGGATTTCTTTGCCGAGCTGGAAAAAGTCCGTCAGCGCGGCTACGCCATAGATGACGGAGAAATAAGCGAGGATATCCGTTGCATAGCCGTTCCTATCTTCAATTATCTCAACGAGGTGACTTATTCCATGGGGGTATCCGGACCCACAAGCCGTATGACCGCAGGCAAAATAGAGAGCATAGCGGCAAATCTGATACGGACGGGCGGAATTATTTCCGCGCAACTGGGATTTTCAAAATAAAGATAGGGGGAGAAACATTATGAACAAGCTAAAAAGCAAGCTTAGCTACGCCAGCGGAGACGTATACGGCGGCGCGGCTTTTTTGATATTCAGTTTGCTGTACATGAACTTTTTGGTGCTTGTCGAGGGGCTGCCGATTGTGGCGGCGTCGGCAATAATCTTTGTCGGAAAGCTTTGGGACGCCATAACCGACCCCATGATGGGGAATATCTCCGACAAGACAAAATCACGCTTCGGAAGGCGCAGACTGTATTTTCTTATCGGTATTGTGCCGGTATTTATTTCGTTCATAACACTTTTTTATTCCTTCGGCATAGGCTCGGTGACGGGAAAAATAATCTATCATGCTTTTGCTTATATGTTCTTTGGGACATCATTTACTATAGTTATGGTACCTTATAACGCGATATTGAGTGAAATGACCTCAAACTATAACGAGCGCACGAGCTATACCACAATAAGAATGCTGGTGTCGGCGGCTGCGTCGCTGATTGCCGCCATTGTACCGAGTATGTTAATAAAGTCCATTGGCGGAGAAGTTAACGGACCGGCGCAAAAAAGTGGCTATCTCGTTATGGCGGTGCTGATGGCGGCGGTTTTCGGCTTGTGCTGGCTGATTACCTTTCTGGGCACCAAAGAAAGAAAGGACCTTGTCACCCCGCAAACTATCAATATCAGGATGTGGCTGTCACTGTTTAGGAACAAATCCTATCGCACCTTTCTGGGCATATTCCTGTCTTTTCAAGTAGCCATAGACCTTATGCTGGCGCTATTTATATTTTACGTGGATATCGTCATTCTCAAATACAAGAGTTATGAGCTCATAATCGGAGTGCTGTTGGTGTTTTCTATGCTGTTTATGGCGCTACAAGGCTGGATTGCAAAAAAGAAAGGCAAGGCTTTTCCGTTATACATAGGCATGCCGATATGGATATTGTCGTCACTTGCTTTTATATTCCTTGACAGCTCTACACCGGTAATTCTCGTATGCGTGCTGTCCGGATTTATAGCTATCGGCTCTTCTGCCGGCAACCTTTCGACTTGGTCAATGCTGACGGACATCTATGATGTCGACGAGATAATGACGGGAGAGAGGAGAGAGGGAATATACAGCGGTTTCACAACCTTTGTGCGAAAACTCGCCAGCGGCGTAGCCGTGCTTATTCTCGGCTTCGGACTAAAAATCTTTGGTTTTGACCAGAACGAATACAATATCTTAAAAAGCAGAACCGAAAACTTCGACCCCGTGCAATACGCCGAATCCGGACTAGTGCAGGGCATAAAGTGGATGTTTGTCGTTATCCCCGTCGTACTTCTATCTCTGACATTATACTTTGCCCTCCGTTACAAAGTGAACAACAAGAGGTTCGATACCGTAATAAAGGGAATAGAACTACTCAAACAGGGCGCCGAGCTGAAAGAAGAAATGAGCGTTGAAGAAATAAAGGATATAGAACTAGTAACGGGTACTCAGTCAGACAGGCTTTGGGGTCACAAATAAATTTCTGCCACGGGCAGATGGTAACGGTTATAAAGCCTGAAAGAAAAGATGCTGTTGCCCAGCCCTCTTGAGACAATCAGATGCTTATCGTTCTGTTGATACAGACCGCTGTCATATTTTGGGAAACAACCCTGACCCGGTGAATATACGCCTTTCCCAAAAAACCGGAACTGTCCGCCGTGGGCGTGTCCCGCAAAGGTTACCAGCGGCGGCAAGGCATCCTCGAGGTACTGCGGCCATTTCTCGGGGCGGTGGGCAAGCAGTAGCAAGGGCAGGCTCTTGTCAAGCTCCGCATAACCCTTGACGGTTGTATTGCCGTATATGACCTTGTCGCTGACGCCTGCGATACAAAGATTTTTTCCCTTCAGCTGAATTTGCCGACTGTCGTTCTCGAGAAGCAAAATACTGTTTTTTGAAAGTAGCTGTTTGAAATAGAGCAGATAGCTGTTTATTGCTTCGTGATTGCCCAGCACAGCAAAGCATATCGCGCTTTGCGCAAGCTCGGCAAAAAATGCGTCCAGCTCGGTGATGAATTCTTTTTCGGTAGACGAATCTATGACGTCTCCTGTAAGAAATATCAAATCAGGGCGTATTCTCTCGATTTCGTCATAAATATCTTGAAAGCTGCAACCGTTTTTCGGATAATGCAGGTCGCTTATTTGCAGCGCGGTGATCTTTATACCGCTACTGTTGCCAATAGAAAAAACCTCTGTCTGCGTCTTATCAGAGAAATTCTTGCCGACAAGCACGAAGCAAAGCGCGAAACACAGTATGAGAATTATTGCGATAGCGGCGCATTTTAGCTTTTTCATTATTATATTAGTATTATATCAAAAAAACCATACAATCAGCACCTCAAAAAACTACCGGCAAGAAATGCCGTGTTTTTTAGGCAAATCTCGTATTGAGTTTCTTTTCGATGCTGAAGCTTTGGTCTGCCGAAACGGTCACTATTGTGCAGCCTTGTATGCGGTCCTTTGCGGTGCCGAGTTTTTTTCTTACTATATCGTATGTCGAATATCCCGACGGCTGCAAATAAACAAAATATATTTCTTGGTAGATAGCTATAAAATCGTTTATGTGGTCGTGCCCTGCGAATAAAGCCTGCGTGCTCCCGACTTCTTTTATGGCGTCGAACATGCCGCCGTTGATCTTTGAGCAGGCGACTTCCTCGTTCATTTTGCCGAAAATAACCTCGCCTTCCTCGTATGCATTCTTATATTCGGGGACGGGTATATGACAGAACAAAAGGGATTTTGTGTCGCCGTAGGTCTCGGCTATTGCTGCAAGCGAGTCCTTGTACCATTGCACTTGATCGGGTTGTATGTAATCGTATTGTGTCTTTTTTTTGTCAAAGCCGTTGCTATTTATTTCCTCTTCTGTTAGGTACTCGCCCGAATCCATAAACACCAGCGTTTGCGAAACGTCGTTCTCTGAAGTCTTTATATTAACCATATAATTGCCGAAGCCTTCAACGGAGCCTTTCTTTAGCAAACAATGAGTATAGCCCGACCACAGTTCGGTCAGTTCTGCCCGGCTGTAGCCCGAGGGTTTCTCTGTGTCGTGGTTGCCGAAGACCGGCGCCCAATATATACCGTATTTTTCCAGAAGATCGGCTACGCCTTTGGCGCGGGTTTTGTTGTATGCGCCGGTAATTATATCTCCTCCCAGCACAATTAAATCGGGTTTTTCGGAATCTATATTTCTTTTTATCATGTTGATCGTACGGTTGTTTGCTTTGCGGTCCGTCAGCGCAGGGTCAAGATGCAAATCCGTAAAACCCAGTATCTTGAAATCGGCGCCCGAATAGCCGCCGTTTCCGTTGCTTTTGTAAACGAAGGGCGTCTCGGTTCCGTTATCGACGTATACTACGTCGTTTGTCTGCGCCGTCACCTCGTCGAGGCGGAAATTCAGCGGAAACGGTATGACCATTATGGTAACAAGAGTTTTGGCGGTGACTACCGCGAGGGCGGCGGTCGTAATTAATATTTTTTTCAGAATAAGTTTGTTCATGGCTTTTCCTCCATAGTTCAGCATACATTTTTTTTCAAACCTTGTCAACTACAGGAAAAAACAATATCTTTTCGACGAAATGCGTTAAATTGAAGCGCGCGGGCGCGTAAAAATTTAATTTGTGTTGACTTTTTTGCCTCATTAATTTATAATCTAATACTATAATATAATTAATCTTATTAGTAAGTGAGATTAGGAGGAAAAATGGCAGAAATAATAAAAGTGACTCGCGAAAAATACGATGAGCTTACATCAAGGCTGAAATACCTTGAGACCGAAGCTAGAGGAGAAATCGCTGCCGCCATAAAGACAGCAAAAGAATTCGGCGACTTGTCCGAAAATGCCGAATACTCCGCCGCTAAAGACGCGCAAATCCAAACTGAAACAGAAATAGCAAGACTTACGGAAACGCTTACCTTTATACAGGTGCTTGATGAAAGGGAAATTGACCCATCTACAGTATCCTTCGGTACCTTGGTGACCGTTGTGGATATGGAGGACGGCGAGGAGATACAATACCGTATACTCTCAACGCTCGAGGCAAGCAGCCGCGACAACAAAATAAGCGATCAGAGCCCCATTGGCAAGGCGCTTATCGGACACAAGAAAGGCGAAACCATAAAGGCATCCACACCCGGCGGCATAGTATCGCTAAAAATCAAAGATATAAAGAAATAAAACGGAGAAAAAATGTCAGAAATAATTACGGCGCCCACGGAAGAGCTTGATATAAACGAGATTATTGCCATACGCCGCAAAAAGCTTGAAGAGCTGAAAGAAAGCGGCAAAGACCCTTACGAGATAACGAAATATAACAAAACCCATTCCACGAACGAGGTTTTTGATAATTACGAGGCTCTTGAGGGCAAAGAAATTTCCGTAGCAGGCAGAATGACCTCCAAACGGATAATGGGCAAGGCAAGCTTTTGCCACCTCCTCGACGAAAACGGGCAGGTGCAGATTTATGTGCGCATCGACGAGCTGGGAATTGACGCTTACGAAGAATTCAAAAAGCTGGATATAGGCGATATTATCGGAATAACGGGCACGGTATTCACTACGCACCGCGGCGAAAAAAGCGTTAAGGCGTCGTCGTATACTCTGCTTTCAAAATCGCTGCTTCCTCTGCCCGAGAAATTTCACGGGTTGAAGGACCAGGACTTGAGATACCGCCAGAGATATGTCGATTTGATCGCCAATCCCGAAGTCAAAGAAACTTTTAAAAAACGCTCGAGAATAATAAGCTGTATCAGACGCTTTCTTGACGCTAAGGGCTTCATAGAGGTCGAAACACCCATACTCAACACCATAGCCGGCGGCGCCAGCGCGAAGCCGTTTGTCACTCACCACAACACACTTGATATAGATATGTTCCTGAGAATAGCTCCGGAGCTATATTTGAAAAGGCTGATTGTGGGCGGTTTTGAAAAGGTGTACGAAATTGGGCGGCTGTTCAGAAACGAAGGTATGAGCATAAAACACAACCCGGAATTCACCACCATAGAACTGTATCAGGCATACGCCGACTACAACGATATGATGGACATCACGGAAGAACTGTTCAAGCATTGCGCAGAAGAGGTGCTGGGCACCACGGCGCTGAATTATCAGGGCACGGAAATAAATCTCGGCAACAGCTGGAGAAGAGTATCCATGCTGGAGCTGGTGAAAGAACATACGGGCATAGACTTTGAGATGGCAACGCTCCCCGAAATCATAACAAAGGCCAAGGCTTTGGGGGTAGACCTCGAGAGCGACGTCAGCTGGGGCAAGGCGCTTTATGAGGTGTTCGACCAGAAGTTGGAAGAAAAACTCGTTCAGCCCACTTTTGTAACGGATTATCCCGTAGAGGTCAGTCCGCTTGCAAAGAGAAAGAAGTCCGACCCCAGACTTACCGAAAGATTTGAGTTTTTTATTACCGCAAGAGAAATGGGCAACGCATTCAGCGAGCTAAACGACCCCATAGACCAAAAAGGCAGATTTGAGGAGCAAGCAAAGCAAAGAGCCAAGGGCGACGAGGAAGCGCAGATGATGGACGAGGATTTTGTCACGGCGCTTGAATACGCGTTGCCACCCACGGGCGGGTTGGGCATAGGCATAGACAGAATGATAATGCTGTTCACGGACAATTATTCCATACGCGACGTGTTGCTTTTCCCCACGATGAAGCCGCGGAAATAATTATGAGCCCACTCTTGAAAAAAAGCCCTCAAAAAAAAAATAGCTTGATTGCCGCGTTGCAAAAAAATTCAAAAAATATCAGTTTTCATACGCCCGGGCACAATAGCACGTTGCCCGGCGTTTTTACAAAATTTGACACGACCGAGCTTGCTTACAGCGACAACCTGCTCGAGGCAAGAGGCGTGATAAAAGAGCTTGAAGACAAAATAAGCAAGGTTTATACCGTGCGACGCGCCTTTATTTCAACCAACGGCGCCACAAACTGTATTTTGACTGCCGTCTATGCGTTGAAAGCCTACGGCGGTTTTTTGATATTCGGCGACGCCCATACCTCAGTTTATAACGCTATTCGCCTCTCAAAAGCCTCAGCTTTTCCGTGCGCTACGTTGCAAGACAGCCCGCCTGACGGCGCAAAATGCCTTGTCGTCACATATCCGGACTATTTCGGCAACTGCCCGGATTTGATACAAGCCAAGAGGTATGCCGATAGATACGGACTGTTTCTGCTTGTGGATTCCTCACACGGCTCGCATTTTGTTTTTAACAAAAAATTCCCCGTTGCGGCGACCCGATACGCGGATTTGGCGGTATGCTCGTTGCATAAGACCCTGCCCGTAGCCACGGGCGGAGCCGTATTGCTTTGCAATAGGCAAGAGCTTACAGACCGCGTCACCTTGGCGAGAAGGTTTTTTCATTCCACGTCGCCGTCGTACATTACCTTAGCGTCAATAGAAAGGGCAATGAACCTTTTTGTCAGCAAGGGCGAGGAAATGTATGAAAAGACATTTGCCGCCGTATGCGGCTTTACAAAAGCCGACACGGGCTGTTTTTATTGCGCAAAAACGGCAGATGTTACAAGACTGGTGATGTGCAGCAGGTTTGAAGGCGCGGCAGTCAGCGCTGAACTGTCAAAGCGCGGCATAGATGTCGAAATGAGCGCGGACAATAAGATTGTGGCGATTGTCACGCCGTACAATTATAAAAAACTGCCTAAGCTGGCTCGCGCGCTAAAAAAAATCTCCGAGCTATCGCTTCCCGAATATAAGCAAGTAAAAAAGTCGGAAAGGCAAGCGGTTGTAACGCCGGTACTGTCGGACGCTTATGAGCTTGTAGCGCCGGAGGCTGCCGTGGGCAGAAGGGCGTATTGCGACATGGGGGTATATCCTCCGGGAGTGCCGGCTGTTGTGGCGGGAGAGGTGATTACGCCCGAGGCGGCGGAGTTGCTTGAGAAAAATGCCTCGAACAGCTTCGGACTTGTAAACGGACTGGCGGCTGTGTTATTATAATACTATTGGAGGCCTAGGATGGACAGATTTATAAGTATAGAGGGTTGTGAGGGTGTGGGCAAATCCACGCAAGTGAAGTACCTCAAAGAATACCTCGAGGCAACGGGTCAGCAGGCGGTATTCACAAGAGAGCCCGGCGGTACTCCCGTCGCCGAAAAAATAAGGGACATAATACTCAAGGAGCAGATGAGTGAGCTTTGCGAGGCGCATCTTTTTGCCGCGGCAAGAATCGAGCATATCAAGCAAGTCATTTTGCCGGCAACTTCTCAAGGCAAGCTTGTGGTATGCGACAGATTCATAGATTCTTCGCTAGCCTATCAAGGCTATGCAAGAGGGCTGGGAGCAGAAAAGATAATGGAAATAAACGATTTTGCCGTAAAGAACTGTATGCCGCAATGTACTGTTTTTATTGATATGAACCCCCTCAATTCCTGGCGTAAACAGAAGGGCAAGGTCATAGACGACAGGATGGAGGAGGAGTCGGCAGAATTCCATCTGGCGGTTTATGAGGGTTTCAAAAAGCTTGTAGAGCTGTATCCCGAGCGTTTCATTTGCATAGTACCGCAGGAGGACAAGCTCCTGACCGCCGAAAGCATAGTCGAGGCGCTTCGCACAAGGGGAATAATCCGCTGATGGTCTTTGATTTGCTAAAAAAAACCCCGTCTTACCTTGCGCTTAAGAAGGACAGGGACAACAAAAGTCTCAGCCACGCCTACCTTGTGATAGGTTCCGACAGCCTGGCCAGAAAGAATTTTCTTACGCTTGCCGCGCTGACTGTCATTTGCCGCGGCGCATGTATGGAGTGCGCATCCTGCATGAAGGTTCTTGGCGGCATTCACATCGACGTAAAAACATATGACGGCGGCAAAATGTCCGTAAAGGACATCAATGGCATTGTTGAGGATACCCAAACACGTAGTATAGAGGGTGGAAAAAAACTATATTTAATCGACAACGCCGAGGGGCTTTCGGCGGCGGCGCAGAACAAGCTGCTCAAGACGTACGAGGAGCCGGGCGAGGACATAATTATTTTTCTTGCCGCGGCAAACGAGGACAGCATACTCACAACCATAAAATCCCGAGCAAAGAAGCTCTATATCCCGCCTTTCCCATCGAAGGAAATCGTTAATATGCTGCTGGTGAAGGGGTTTGAAAGGCAGAATGCCGAGGTAGCTGCGGCTTACGCTCAAGGCTCGCTCGAAAGAGCCGACAGAATGAGCGGAGAGGAGGACTACAGAAAGAATTTTATCGCCGTGCTGGAGGTGCTTTCCTCGCTAAAGAACTCAAAACAGTTGGCGGAGTATATTTTTTTACCGGTGTTTAGCAAGGACAAAATAGAATTGACACTGGACTTTCTGGAAATAATTCTTTCGGACGCGCTGACGCTTGTTAGCGGAGCGGCGGTGGAGCTGAAGACCGTGCACAGGGATTTTGACTTAAAACAAGTAATAAAGGATTTTTCGCCGGCAGGCGCGGCAATGGCGCTGCTTGCAGTCAGCGAGGGGCGCAAAATGCTCAATTATAACATAAATGCGACGAGCGTCGCAGAAAAAATATTATTCGACATATTGGAGGCAAGATATAAATGGCAATAGTAATAGGAGTAAGGTTCAGAAATTCGGGGAAAGTGTATTTTTTCTCGCCTAAGGACATAAATTATTGCGAGGGAGACGGTGTCATCACCGAAACCGTCAGAGGCGTAGAGTACGGCACGGTCGCTATGGCGAACAAGGAGGTGCCACAGAAAGAAATAGTTGCGCCGCTGAAAGAGGTACTGCGTAAGGCAACGGAAGAGGATACCAAACAAAACCTCGAAAATCTGAATAGGCGGGAAGGTCTGCTGAAGACAGTCAACGAAAAGGTATGCGCGCACAACCTGTCAATGAAGATAGTCGATGCCGAGTACACCTTCGACCGCAACAAAATAATGATATATTTTACGGCGGAGGGCAGAATAGACTTCCGTGAGCTGGTGAAAGACCTTGCATCGATTTTTCATATGCGCATAGAATTGCGTCAGATTTATGAAAGGGACGACATAAAAATGCGCGGAGCGCTGGCGATTTGCGGCCGTCCGTGCTGCTGTACCACGCACCTTCAAGACTTCGAAAAGGTCAGCATAAAAATGGCAAAGCTCCAAGGTCTGTCGCTCAATCCGACAAAGATAAGCGGCTGCTGCGGCAAATTGATGTGCTGCCTGAAATATGAGAACGATTATTACAATCAGACCTACCGCAAGATGCCCAAGGTCAATTCTACGGCGGCAACGCCCGACGGCGAAGGCATCGTTGTTTCGAACGATATACTGCGCCTTGAAGTAAAAGTGCGTGTGACGATGCCCGACGGCACCGCCGATATAAAAACATATCCTCTGGCAAAAATAAATGCCAAAGAAGTGCAGAGCGTGGAGGAAGTCGACGACTCGGAGATGGAGACGGAAACATGAATTGGCAAACGATAGTATTGATATGTGTGCTGGCGGCGCTGCTTGTAGGCGCGGTGATAAAATACGTCAGAGACAACAAGAAAGGCAAGTGTTCGGGCGGTTGCGCAGGTTGCTCTAGAGGGGCTTGTCCCGACCGCAAGAAAGACGACAGGGCAGACGATAAGCCCGCCGAATAGCCGCATAGACAAGCGCGGAAGCGCAAAAGGGCGGAAAAGGGTTTTTTCCTCGCGCAGCACAAAAATCCCAAAAATTTGTATTTCAAACCGTTGAGTTATAAATTTATTATGATATAATAATAAGGCTTTCGGGGTGTAGCGCAGATGGTAGCGCGCATGGTTCGGGACCATGAGGTCGCAAGTTCAAATCTTGTCACTCCGACCAAACAGTCATAAATACGCGAAAATATTGCGTATTTTTTCTTATTTTATGACATTCTTTTTATCTTAATATACTGATAGCAAAGGAGGCTTTGACCTTTCGAATTCCTCGGAATAGATGGTACAAGGGATAGTATAATCTTTACACAATCTTAACAGCAGAGAGCATTCCTTAACGGCGCGGATATAGACTATCCTCTATAATAAAAATAGAGGAATAAGATGGATTGGCTTTTGATTGTTCTTATGTTTATTGCGGCGATTGCAGGATTCATAGTAATGGGAAGGCTGCAAAAATTCACCAATGCAATAGACGAGGAGCAAATAAAATCGCAAGAAGCGAGCGTACTAATAATAGGAGAAACCCCCGTGGCATACAAGACTATGTCTTTTTGTAAAGAAGCGGATATAGCTTATGACAGTACTCAAAGCATTGGGGATATTAAGCATTTTCAATCGTATAGATTTATCTTTATTCTTTCTTCTGATGACGTAAATAACTTGCTCGTTATCAAGCTTCTTAATGAATATTATTCAGATTGCACAATATTTACGATATGCAACGATAAAACAAATACCTCTTTTTTTAGTAATACTTGCTATCTTATTTACAATGATAATGAAGAGGAGATATTGTTAATTATTAAGCAAATGTTAAACGGAGTTGTAAAAAATGACAAACAGAAAACATAAATTATCCAGCTGGCAGTTTATTGCTTTAGGGTATCTAGTCGTAATTCTCTTCGGCAGTTTATTACTGGTCTTGCCGATAGCCTCAAAATCCGGAGGCTGGACAAATTATAGTGATGCATTGTTTACATCTACCTCGGCAACCTGTGTAACCGGCTTGGTCGTTTATGACACATATACCTATTGGTCTATCTTTGGTCAATTGATCATACTTATGCTGATACAGATCGGCGGAATAGGTTTTATGACCATAATAACCTTATTCGCAATGATGATAGGAAAACAGATAGGTATCTACGAGAGAAAAATCCTCGTACAGTCTACAGGCGCTATGCGCCAATCGGGAATAATGCGGCTGATAAAAAAGATAATTATTGGAACCTTATTGTTCGAGAGCTTAGGCACGATATTGTTCGCTATAAGGTTTTGTCCGCAAATGGGCTTCGGGAACGGTATATATTATGCCGTCTTTCATTCCGTCTCAGCTTTTTGCAATGCCGGTTTTGACCTGATGGGTTTTGGCGGAGAGTTTTCTTCTTTTACCATGTATACCGGAGACGTTATCGTGAATATAACAATGATAATGCTGATTTTTATGGGCGGTATCGGTTTCCTTGTTTGGAGCGATGTATTGGAAAGTAGATTTGATATAAGAAAATTCAATTTGCACACTAAGGTGGTGCTCATTGCCAGCTCGGTTTTGATTGTCATTTCAGCTATACTCTTCTATTTGTTTGAACGAAATAATCTGTTTAGCGGCTATGGCGCCGGCAAAACAATTCTGGCGTCGCTGTTCCAGTCTGTTACGCCGAGAACGGCGGGATTTAACACGATAAACATTGCCGAATTGTCCGACAGCAGCATTTTATTGACTATTATACTTATGTTTATTGGCGGAAGTTCGGGTTCAACCGCAGGAGGTATCAAGGTTACCACCTTTGTAGTTATTCTGTTTGGAATCTTATCGATTACAAAAAGCACTCAGGACATTAATATAGGAAAAAAGAGGTTGGAACAAAGCTTGCTTCACCAGGCATTAACTATATTCTCAGCCTATTCTTTTATTGTAGTGTTTGCCTCATTATTAATGTGCGCCATAGAGCCTTTCTCTCTAAAGGAAGTTCTGTTCGAGGTTGTTTCCGCCTTGGGTACTGTAGGTTTGTCCACAGGCATTACCCACGGTCTTTCTCCCGTTTCTCTGGCTCTAATAATGCTGATAATGTATACGGGAAGCTGTTAGTTTCATATCAGAATTATAGCACCTTTTATGCCTGCTTGCAACTTTGCTGTAATATACTTTATTAATGGTAATTGTAATGTGGAAGTACCCCTTAATACTGCCAATTAAGGGGTATTTCTTAATCAACAAAAAGACAAATGAAGGTTTTTGGCAGTATACACGTGTTACGTGTGAATATATCTTATCACACGGGATACGTGTGTGTGTCAAGACAATTACACGTATTTTGTGTACTATTGTCTTGAGGTAATTATGAATAAGTTTGCTCAAAGACTAAAGGAAACGA
>JAQVME010000198.1 GCA_028703745.1 Clostridia bacterium | reverse complement strand
TTTTCTCTTTAGAAATAAAATAACCGAGCTTCTCGAAGCTGCCATAAGTTATGGACAACGCGCAATCATAGCCGGTGATATTGAAGTTGCGATACTTAAGAACGGCGGAAAGCGCGTTTACGCCTATGCTTACGAGTACAGACAACGCGTACAGCCCGATGAGAGAGGCAAGAGGCAGGGCGCGGACGGACAGTCCGACGATTATTGCGGCGGCGGACAGAGTGTAGCCTATAGGGCGCAGCCATTTTGCCGGAATGAGCAGCGAATAAAGCGCAATCCATTTGGCCGGAAGGGTCAGGCTTTTTTGTGGCTTGTCATCCTTGCAGTGAACGGCTCTTACCGCGCTCTCTATCATTGCCGCCGTACCGGTGTCGACGGTGATATCTATTTCTGCGCCGGCATTTCTGCTGCCCGAATTGAGTTGCAGACGTTTTACGTTAAAAAGCCGTTCAATTAAGTTCTGTCGGCAAATCAGCATATGCACATGTTTATAAGACAACACGGTTTTGCGCAGATTCAAAAAACGGCTTTCAACTTCCAGACAATGTTCATCGGCAGTAATCTTAGTGGACAGCAATGTGCCGGCGGTATAAATGAAATATACCAAAGCCGCCACCGAAGCCAGCGTCAGCGCAGGGATTTGGAAATACAAAAAACGTCCGGAAAGGCTTATATCGTACGACAGCAGTTTGAAAAGAAAGAACAGCAACGCGGCAAGAAAAACCAGCAAGCTTAGTACGTTGCCAAGTAGAGATAAAAAGTGCTGCCTTTTAACTGTTTTCATGCTGTTCGTCATAAATTATGCGCTGAATACGACGGGCGTCCTCGAGAGCTATCGAGGGCAGGGTATGCTCTGAACCGGCTGTATACAGCCGTAATGTGGCAAGCTTATAAAAGCGTTCGAACGGCAAGGCGCGCAGTTCTGTGTGCTGAATGTTTGAAAGCGGCAGGCTTAACCTCTTTTTTGACAGCACACCGCTGAAAAGAAGCAGCTTGCCGCCGTCAAACATATAAGAGAAGCCTTTATAGCGGAGATAGGGCGCCAGCGTGACTGCTACGGCAAAAGCCGCAGGAAGCGACAGCGCGAACACCCTTATGGCGGCAAGCGTTATGCCGTACAAGAGGTTTGTCGCCAGCCGCACGGTGGCAAGCTCAAGGGCTAATAAAAAAACAAATGCCAGTAGCCATCGGAGGTACCAGCATTTGAGCGCGTTCTTTGTGAGGTGTATTCTTTCTTTTTCCATTACTCCCATTCGATAGTCGCAGGGGGCTTCGAGGTGATGTCATAAACAATCCTGTTTATGCCTTTGACCTCGTTGACTATCCTGGTAGATATTTTTGCCAATACTTCGTAAGGTATACGCGCAAAATCAGCGGTCATAGCGTCGATGCTTGTAACGGCGCGCAGTCCCAGCGTGTGGTCGTAGGTACGCATATCGCCCATTACTCCTACGCTGCGCAGGTCTGTGAGTACGGCGAAGTATTGCCATATATCCTTGTCAAGTCAGGCAAGAGCTATTTCGTCGCGCATAATATAATCCGCATCGCGAAGGATGTCCAGCTTTTCTTTGGTGATGTCTCCGATAATTCTTATGCCGAGACCCGGACCGGGGAAGGGCTGGCGCATGACTATGCTTTCGTCAAGTCCGAGTTCAAAGCCCACCTTGCGTACTTCATCTTTGAATAAATCGCGGAGAGGCTCGATTATTTCTTTGAAATCAATGACCGAGGGCAGTCCGCCGACATTGTGGTGTGACTTAATGAGCGCGGAGCTTCCGAAACCGCTTTCGACTATGTCGGGGTAGATCGTGCCTTGCACCAAATAGTCCACCTTGCCGATAGTTTTTGATACATCCTCGAATACTCTTATGAATTCGGCGCCGATAATCTTTCTTTTTTGTTCGGGGTCTTTTACTTCTGTCAGCTTGCTTAAAAACCTCTCTGACGCGTCAATCATCTGAAGGTTCATTCCCAAACCGTCTTTGAACACGCTCATAACCTGCTCGACCTCGTATTTGCGCATAAGACCGTGGTCAACCAAAATGCAGGTAAGCTGCGAGCCCACGGCTTTGTGGATGAGAGTGGCGGCGACTGCGCTGTCAACACCGCCGCTCATGGCGCAAAGCACCTTCTTATCGCCAATCTTTTGTTTCAGCCAAGCAACCATATTGCTTACGAAGCAAGACATTGTCCAGTCGCCTTGAGCTTTGGCTATGCCGTAAAGGAAGTTACGCAATATCTTGTTGCCGTCAACGGTGTGCACGACCTCAGGATGAAATTGTACGCCGAAAAGCTTTCCGCCGGCATCGCTGTACGCCGCTATAGGGCAACCTTTCGTCAAGGCCAAAACCTCATAGCCTTCGGGAAGAGAGCTGACATAATCCGTGTGGCTCATCCAGCAAATGTTTTCTTTGGTGACGCCGTCGAATAAAGTACAGTCACTGTAAGTTATGCTGTGCTTGCCGTATTCCTTTGATAAGGAGGTTTTTACTTTGCCGCCTCGCAAGTGCGCAATGAGTTGCGCGCCGTAGCAAATGCCGAGCACGGGTATGCCCAGTTCCAAAATGCCGGGGTCCATTGCCAACGCCTTTTCTTCAAAAACGCTGTTGGGCCCGCCCGTGAGTATCAGCGCAATGGGCGAGATCTGTTTGATTTTTTCTATTGAGGTGGAGTAGGGCAGCAGTTCGCAATATACGCCCATATCCCTTACCCTTCTGGCAATAAGCTGGTTGTATTGTCCGCCGAAATCCAAAACGATTACTGTTTGATGCTTCATATGTCCTCTTCTTTAAGCTTTTGTCGAATAGTTGGGTGACTCTTTCGTTATGGTAATATCGTGGGGATGCGATTCAACAAGAGAGGCGTTGGTTATTTTTATGAATTCCGCCGATGTACGCAGCTCCTCGATGTTGGCCTTTCCGCAATAGCCCATGCCCGAGCGCAATCCGCCGACGAGCTGATAAATGATTTCGCTCAGCGCGCCTCTGTAAGGCACTCTGCCCTCGACACCTTCGGGAACGAGCTTTGCAGCGTCCTCTTGAAAATACCTGTCTTTGGAGCCTGCCTCCATGGCGGCAAGCGAACCCATACCGCGGTATACCTTGAAGCTTCTGCCCTGAAAAATCTCGAGCGAACCCGGAGACTCTTTTGTGCCGGCAAAGAGGGAACCTATCATTATGGCGCCTGCTCCGGCTCCGATAGCCTTTACGATGTCACCCGAAAACTTTATGCCGCCGTCGCCGATTATTTTTGCGCCGTACTTTTCGGCTTCTTCTGCGCAATCCATGATAGCCGTAATCTGAGGCACACCTATACCCGCGATAACGCGCGTCGTGCAT
>JAQVME010000197.1 GCA_028703745.1 Clostridia bacterium | reverse complement strand
TCATAAAGGCGTTCGAAGAGGAATACGGACGAAAGGCAAAGCCTTATTCTATAGATATCATAAAAGAGAGCTTCGAAAAACTGCAAAGGGAGTACTCGTCTGTGGATTTTCTTATGGGCGGTGACCCTATTATCCTCGGCAGGCGGCGCAAGGCATACGGCGAGCTTATGCTGGCAAAGAACAAGGGCAGCTTGACAATTTTCAGCGACTGCCTTGACGTCAGCCTTATTGATTACATTAAGCACAGTTTGATTGAAGGCAATACCTCCGTTGTTCCTCCTGAGGATGCGACGGAGCAACAGAACGAAATAATAAACGATCTCAACCTTATGTTGACGGAGATTACATGCAAAAACTAATAATAATAGGCGGCGGACCCGCGGGCTATACCGCGGCGATTCGGGCGGCGCAATTGGCATACGACGTGACGTTGATAGAAGAAAACAAGCCCGGCGGCACCTGTCTCAACAAGGGCTGTATACCCACTAAAGCGCTTTTACAAAGCTCCCACACTTATTCCGCCATAAAAAGCGGGGCATTTGGCATAACCGCCGAGGGACTGCACGCCGATGTTGACGCGGTTTTCGCCAGGGTTTTTGACATTGTCGCAAAACTCGGTAACGGTATTCAGGCGCTACTAAAGTCCAACAATATAAAATACATAAACGCCCGCGCCCGGTTGAAAAGTCCCACTACCGTGGAATTGCCCGACGGAGAAATCATTGAGGGAGATAAACTCATTCTTGCCACGGGAGCCAGCCCCGTACGTTTGCCTATAGAAGGCATAGAGCTTGCTCTCACCTCGGACGAGGTGCTGCGGCACGCATTTTCACAACACAAAAGCGTGGTAATAGTCGGCGGCGGAGTCGTGGGCATAGAATTGGCGACGTTTTTCAGCGAGCTGGACTGCGCCGTAACGGTCATAGACGCCATGGATAGCATTCTTTCGACAATGGGCGAGGACATTCCGAAATACATTAGTATGTCCTTGCGGAAGAAGGCAGTCAAGTTCGCCTTGAAAGCAAGCGTAAAGTCTTTTCGCAAGACGGATGGCGGTATAGAGACGGTTTATGTCGAAAAGGACAAGGAAAAAAGCATAGTTGCCGACATCGTCATAAGCTGCGTCGGAAGAACGCCAAACGGCATTGACGGCATAGAAAATACCGGCATAGTATTTGACAGGGGTTTTGTTACGAACACAAACGGACAGACCGCGGAGCCGGGGATATATGCTATCGGAGACTGTGTCAAGGGAAATATTCAGCTTGCGCATTTTGCTGCCGCCGATGCCACAAGGGTAGTCGAAGGGCTGAATAACGGCGTTTTCCGCAGTCTTGCCAACGTACCATCGTGCGTATACACTTCGCCGAACGCCGCTTTAGTAGGCGTGCAAGAAAAAGAGTGTGCGTTTGAGATACAAACCGGGAGATTCGGAATGTCCGCCAACGGAAAAACTATGGCAGAGGGCGGAGGTACAGGCTATATAAAAGTCGTTTTTGAAAAGCAAAGCGGCAGACTTGTCGGCGCCGAAATGGTATGTAATTCCGCCGCAGAGCTGGCTGGCTTCGTCGCAAACCTCATAAATATCGGGGCAACGCGCGAGGACATATTATCAAGCGTCTATCCCCATCCTTCGGTAAGCGAGGGCTTCTTCGAAGCAGTGGAAGACAGCATTAAAAAATCAGTTCACACAATTTACAGAAATTAATTTTCAGGTATGAAATAGGTTTGACTTTGAGGTTTTATAGTATTATTATAGTCTCGTATTTTAAGAGTGAGGTGAAAAATGAAACTTACCCCGTTTTTTGAAAAAATGGCGGCAAACGGCGCCAAAATGGTGGAATTTACAGGATATTTTCTTCCCATTCAATTTGAAAGCTCAGGAATAATCGCAGAACACAAGGCAGTAAGAGAAAAAGCCGGTCTTTTCGACGTTTCGCATATGGGCGAACTCATGCTTACGGGTAAGGACGCTTTCGCCACAATTCAGAGCCTGGTGACGAACGATATTACGTCCATGAAGGACGGACAGGCGAGATATACGTTGCTCCCCAACGAAAAGGGCGGCATCGTCGACGATATATTGATTTACCGATTCAACGAACAAAAATATATGCTTGTTGTCAACGCCGCCAACTGCGCAAAAGACGACCAATGGATTTCGTCAAGACTCCTCGGCGACACTGTGTTCGAGAACATCAGCGAACGCACGGCGCAGCTTGCCATTCAAGGCAGGGCGGCCGAAGATATTATCAAAGAATTTATTACCGTCTACAACGTGCCCGAAAAGAATTATACCTTCAAGGTATCTGTGCTTTTCGGCGAGGAAATAATACTTTCAAGAACCGGCTATACCGGTGAGGACGGCTTTGAGCTTTATTGCAGTGACAAAATTGCCGAGCAGGTATTCGACCTCGTGGTAGAAAAAGGCAATAAGCACGGTATGCTGCTTTGCGGTCTGGGCGCCAGAGACACCCTGAGAATGGAAGCCTCAATGCCGCTCTACGGACACGAGATGACCGACGAAACGCTGGCAACCGAGCTGGGATTAGATTTCTTTATTAAGCTGAACAAGGATTTCGTAGGCAAGCAAGCCTTGCTGGACAAAGCTCCGCTTTGCAAAAGAATCGGCGTAAGGCTGGTCGATCGCGGCATAGCCAGAGAAAAAGCGCTTGTATTTGACAGCGAGGACAAAGAAATAGGTTGTGTCACTTCGGGAACCCACAGCCCGACATTAGGCTATCCCATAGCTATGCTAAGGGTTGACAGGGATTTTGACGGCAAGGAAGTTTATATCGACGTCAGAGGCAAAAAATTGAAGGCTGAGGTCGTGCCAATGCCTTTTTATAAAAAAAATTATTAAGGAGAGAACAATGAAGGATTTTTATTTTCTGCCCTCGCATGAGTGGTACAACAAAAAAGAAGCAACTGTCGGCATTTCCGACTATGCCCAAAAAGAGCTGGGCGATATAGTCTTCGTCGAGCTTCCCGAAGTGGGCGACAAGGTAGAAAAGGGCAAGCCCTTTGCCAATGTCGAGTCGGTGAAGGCAGTAAGCGAGATTTTCTCACCCGTAAACGGCGAGGTGGTGGAAATCAATGAAGAAATTCTTGACAACCCCGCATTAATAAACGACGACGCGTTCGCAATGTGGATGATAAAAGTTGCCGACGTTTCCGGAGAAGAAGGATTGCTAAACTCTGACGAATACGAAAACACGATAAAATAACGCAAGGGGCAAAAAGAATGAATTACGTTCCTCATACACGAAGCGACATAGAGGAAATGCTCGCCGTAACAGGCAAGAGCAGTCTCGAGGAGCTTTACAAAGGACTAGAGTCTTTTATGATAAAAGAAC
>JAQVME010000196.1 GCA_028703745.1 Clostridia bacterium | reverse complement strand
GCAAAGCAAGCTGACGGACGACGTCTTTGCCGTGGCAGTGGCGCAACCCAACTTCTTTGGCATCATAGAACCCGCGGAAGAAATAGGTCGCCTTGTCAAAGAGAAAAAATCAGGCTATATAATCCACGCCGAGCCCATAAGCATGTCTATGCTGAAAACGCCGGGCGAATGCCTTGCGGACGTTGCTACGGGCGAGGGACAGCCTTTGGGAATGCCTCTTTCGTTCGGAGGACCTTATTTAGGTTTTATAACGACTACGCAGAAGAACATACGCAGGCTGGTGGGAAGAATCGTCGGCAAGACGTCGGATGCGCAGGGCAGGGACGCGTATGTACTTACGCTTCAAGCACGAGAGCAGCATATCAGGCGCGAGAAAGCCTCTTCGTCTATCTGCTCGAATCAGGCGCTATGCGCGCTTACTGCCACGATATATATGGCGGCAATGGGCAAAAAAGGCATCAAAGAGGTGGCAAGCCAATGCCTTTCAAAAGCGCATTATCTCGCGGACAGCATTGCCTCGCTGGACGGCTTCAAGCTGAAATATACCGGAGAATTCTTCAACGAATTTGTCACTGAAAGCCGTTTTGATTCCGACGAAATAATAAGAAAATGCCATGAGCGCGGCATACTCGCCGGCTTGAAGCTTTCAAATAACGAAATATTGTGGTGCGCCACTGAGACCAACACAAAAGAGGATATGGACAAGCTGGTCGAAGTTCTCAAGGAGGTAAAGTAATGACTATTTTCGATATCTCTAAAGAAAACAGAACCGCCTGCCCGATATCGGCGTGCGACGTTAAGCAATACCAATTAAGCGGCGGCATGCTGCGCGTTTGCGATGCGGAACTGCCGGAGGTGGACGAGCTTTCGCTGGTGCGTCATTATACCGGACTTTCAAAAAAGGCGTACGGCGTCGACGACGGGTTTTATCCTCTGGGCTCTTGCACGATGAAGTACAATCCGAAGATCAATGAGACTGTGGCAGCGCTTGACGGCTTTACAAAAATACACCCCCTCCAGAAGGCCGACGGAGCCTTGCAAGTTATGGCGCTACTGGAGGACAGACTATGCGCCATTACGGGCATGGACGCCTTTACTCTTCAACCGGCTGCCGGCGCGCACGGCGAATTCACGGCGCTGCTGACTATCCGTGCGTATCACCTTGACAGAAAGGACGCGAAGAGGAACAAGGTCATCGTTCCCGACTCTGCCCACGGCACCAATCCCGCCTCGGCGGCTATGGCGGGCTTTGAAATAATAAATATCCCCTCCTCCTCCGACGGTTGCGTAGATGTCGCGGCGCTTGAGACGGCAGTGGGAGAGGACACGGCGGCATTTATGCTGACCAATCCCAATACGCTTGGCATATTTGACAAAAACATCAAAAAGATTGCCGAAATAGTTCATAAAGCCGGCGGACTGCTGTATTATGACGGCGCCAACCTCAATCCCATTATGGGCGTAATCCGTCCGGGAGACATGGGCTTCGACGTTGTGCATTTGAATTTGCACAAGACCTTCAGCACGCCTCACGGCGGCGGCGGACCCGGAAGCGGACCCGTGGGCTGTAAGGCTTTTCTTACGGAATTCTTGCCTTCGCCGGTTGTCAAAAACCGCAACGGCGAAGCAAGGCTTGCGAGCGCGCCGAAAAGCATCGGCAGGATGAAATCCTTCTACGGCAATTTCCTCGTTATGGTACGGGCGCTGGCATATATCGAGACGCTGGGCAGAGAGGGCATACCTCTTTCAGCCAAGATTGCCGTTCTCAACGCAAATTATATGATGGCAAAGCTCAAAGAATACTTCCCCATACATTCTTCGGACACATGTATGCACGAGTTTGTGCTCAGCTGCGAAAAACTCAAGGAGGAGACGGGCGTATCGGCGCTTGACTTTGCCAAAGCTATTATTGACACAGGCATGCATCCGCCGACAATGTATTTTCCGCTGATAGTCCATGAAGCGCTTATGTTCGAGCCGACGGAAACAGAAAGCAAAGAAACCATTGATAGAGCTGTTGATATCATCGTGTCGCTCTATAAACAGGCATACGAGAACGCCGCGGAATTTCATTTGAAGCCGCAAAAAATGCCTATTGGTCGTCCCGACGAGGTTAAGGCGGCAAGGAACCCCATTATTACCGCCTAAAGAAAAATCAGCGCAAGAAGCGTAGCCACGAAAAAAGTAATAATCCCCTGTGAAAACTTGCATTTCAAGTAGAACAGGGGTTTTATTTTACATTCGGAAAGGAAAGTCAGCGATTGCAACGTGACGGAGAGTCCGCCGAAGGATATCAGCGCGGCGGCAGGCGGCACAACCGTCCGTAATGCAAAACCGCTTTTTGACAGCGCTTGACACCCCCTCGTTATTTCGACAAAGGCGACGGCGACGGCGTCGGCAAGCGCCGCGGGCACCTTAACAAGCCTTAGCAGACCGCTAAAGGCGGAGAGGATTTTGAAATCATAAAAGACGTCGGCAAGCATACTGAAAATGGCGATATAGCCGCCGACAATTGCGACAGAGACTATCCCCGACAGCAAGCTGTCGCCCAGCAGGTTTTCGAAGCTGACGATTTTTTTCGGCAAAGCTAGTTCTTTGCCGCCGCAACCTCTTTTCACAAGTATCAGCCCGTTGATGACCGTCGCCAGATAATGCGACAAAAGTATGACAAAACCTGCTGTTTTGTTACCCATCATACTTATTCCCACGCTTCCGACAATAAAAAGCGGACCGGAGGTAGACGTGAATACCGAGATGTTTTTTGCTTGACTTTCCGTCAATATACCCATCTTATAACAATCGGCGACTAGTTTGGCGCCGATGGGGTAGCCGCTAAGCAGCGAAATTATCAAGATATATCCACCTACAGGGGGAGCGTTGAAAAGGAGCTTTACCGGCTTTCTGAACGGCTTTTCCAGCGATGAGGCAATGTCAAGAGAGGTGAGGATTTTCGAAAAGAAAAAGAAAGGAAACAGCGCGGGCAGCACGGTGAGGGCGAACAGCCGCAACCCGTATGAAACCGAGGCTATATATCTGTCGGGAAAGATTACAAGCGCCAGCATAAGCGCCAGCACTATAGCGATAATCGCCGCGCGTAAATTCTTCACGGTATAGTATATTGTTGTGGTCTAATGTTATGAAAAGGGAATGCTCCTTACAGGAGCGAGTTATTTTTTGCGCAATAAATCATAATAATTCGTTTGGGCATTATTCTGCGGCTTGTAGGGGTTGTTGTATTCTAGTTCGGCGATACGTCTTACCAGGCGGTCTTCTTTCTCTTTGTCGAGGTCTTTTTCGTTCTTGTTTGAGCATACCAATGCGGCAACGGAATAAATCAAACGGAAAATCAAAATAAATCCTATGC
>JAQVME010000195.1 GCA_028703745.1 Clostridia bacterium | reverse complement strand
AAAAGGTCTTGACATAGACCAAACGAAACGATACAATCAAAAACGGCTAAAGGTATTCTAATTACCCTTAGCCGTACCAATAGAATTATCAGCATTTAGGACTTTACACAAAATACTACACACTACCCGAGGGAATAATTTCGGGAACAACCGCAAGCACCATAAAACGCATAATCCCCGATACTCGTTACGCAATGACCGCAGCGAATTTCAGTAATTATCTTAAATTTGTCGCGACCAATGCGTTTTCGGGTTGTACAAAGCTTTCTAATTTAGAAGTTTCTAGCAATGTTACAAGCATTGGAACCTACGCATTTTATGGCTGCACCGGCATGCTTAGAATATATATACCTAGTTCCGTGACAACTATGGGTTCGAATGTGTTTCAAAATTGCTCGAGCCTCTATGTTTACACCGGAGCGACAAGCAAACCGAGCGGTTGGAACTCAAGCTGGAACAGTTCAAATCGTCCTGTTTACTGGTTATTTACTCCTTTCACAAAAGATGTTTTTAGCGGCTTCGGTTATAACGGAAGTACATATTACTGGACTGGCGCGGTCAGAATGACAATCTCAGGTCAGGCTAGTTGCTGTTATCAGAACACGAGTAACGGTCATTTTCTTTTCAAAGGCAATACTACACTTATATTTGCAACAAGAACCGTATCTTCAAGAAATGCCTGGTCGAAAATAAACGGTACCCTTAGCTTTAGCGGTGCATACACTCATACAAGTACAGTCAGTGTTTCCATAACAAATTCAGTCACCATAAATAATGGTTCCTTCTCAATAAATACGGCAAACTTAGCCAACGGAACATATACTTTGACATTGAATAGCTACTTCACAAGAGCTTCATGGTCAGGCAGTTCTACGCATGCATTTACTTTCGTAGTTGATAAATAGTTTTTACCAATTGAAATACGCAAAATATATCTCATACCAAAAGCCGCGAAAAGCGGCTTTTGGTATAATGGGGATTCTTTGTTATTGGGATTTACTAATTATAAATCTTGACTTTATACCTTATATACAATACAATTAAAAATGTATTATATTTTAGGGAAGTGTGTATGCTCTCAAAAACCAGTGTCAAAAAGCCCTTTACCGTCATTGTCGGAATCTTGATTGTACTTATACTCGGAGTAGTATCGTACATAAACACCGGCATTGACCTTTTGCCTTCGATGAATCTGCCTTATATCGTCGTCGTCACCATAAATCCCGGCGCGGCGCCCGAGGAGGTGGAACTGACTTTGACAAGACCGATTGAGGACGGACTGAGCAGTGTCGCCAACATAAAATCCATGTCTTCAACCTCTTCCGAGCATTATTCTATGGTGCTTCTGGAGTTCGATTATGACGTCGAAGTAGACAAAGCGTACAGCGAAGTCAAGGCGGCTCTAGACCTCGTGGCTTTCCCCGACGATGACTTGTTGCAAGACCCAATAGTAATGAAAATTAACCCTTCTATGCTTCCTATTATGAGGGTAAGTATATCTAAGGACGGAGAAACCATAAAAGACTCGAATACCTATTTGAGCAATATCATAGAGCAAATCAGCGGTATTGACGGTGTGGCAAACATAAACACCAACGGCTTGATAAGCAATCTGGCATACATAAATATCAACGACGACAAGATAGCAGGCTCGTTGCTGGATTATTTGACCGAATTGCTGAGCGTTGAGCTAAAGTTGCCCACAGAAATCAAAGAGGAGCTTCGCTTAGGGCTTGCCGAAACGGTTTCACTCGAGGATGTTACCCCCGAAATGCTGATAGAAAGCGTCGTCGAAATCCTTCGGGATACCCAACAATGGAACGAAGAAAATGACAACGACAACATAATGAAATTTGCTATCGACCTAATAATTATGAATCTCGAGGACCCCAACTCAATGGCGTATTCGATAGCCATTCAGAGAGCCGAAGAGCTTATTTCAAACAAGTTCATTTTGTATGATAACGAAGATTCAAAGCGTATTTTTTACGATTTCACAGATCAAGTCATCAGAGAGGCGCTGATTACCTTTGCCAATTCGCAAATAAGCAGCCTTACGGAGTTTATTTCTCCGGACGTACTCGGACAGCTGTTATACGCGCAGGATTTTGATATGCCCTCGGGCAGCATACAGCAGGGCGCTCTGTCTTATATTGTCAAGATAGGCACCACGGTAAAGAACCGCAATGAACTAATCAATTTGCCCGTGGTCAGCTTTGATTTAGGCGCCGAGCTAGAGACAAGAATTACTCAACTCCAAAATGTTCTTACATTAATAGCTATTGCCACCGACGGCAAGGCTACCTTTACCGAAGGCGAACTCAACAGCCTTATCGATGCAATTTATGATATTTACGGCGCGTCCACTGATCCGGACGCCGTAGGAATAGGCTTTGGCACGGCTTCTGCCGTCACGGTATGGACGGCTGCTACGCTTCCCGATGCGGCTTTAGAGCTGCTGCCCCAGGAGTGGAACGGTACTTTTACCGATTATCTTATGGAGAACGCTCCCGCGGCATGGAACGCAGGTCTTACGGCGAACTGGAGAGTCGACGCGCTGGAGCTTTTCAAGCAATGCTTCAGCTTGCATCTCAATCAAGCAGCCCTTGACGAAATTGACTCCATGCAAAGCGGACTACAGATTACGAATATTCCTTCGGCGCTTGCTCAGTCCTATGTGGCTGTAGCCGAGCTTGCTCTACCTGATACCATAAAAGAGAGCTTGCCCGAAGGCTGGCAGGCGGAGCTTGAGGACATATATGTCGATGAGGTGGACGTAGACTGGATTATGCCGGCATACACGCCCACGAGCGACCTTGCCAAGCAGCTGTTATATATATTTGCCGATAATATGCCCGAGGAGTGGCAGGCGGACCTTCCCGCGGACTGGGAAACCCAAATCGAGAATGCAGCGGACGCATCGGCAATACCCACCTTCACCGACATAATAAGAGCGGCTATCGGCAGCCTTGATACCGATGTTCAGGATACCATTGAAGAGCTTTTCCGCCAAAGAACGCGTGAGGATATCTCGAACTTCATGCGGGGCTCTATCGGGCTTCTCTATATATTCAGTCCCGACGCCGTTGTTATTCCAAATGCTGTTGAGGGCGCCATTCCCGACCATGGAATGTATAGCATTGATTTTGTTTTGTTGAAAGAAACCATCGCAGAGCTGGACAGCAGCGCCATTATTCCGTTGAAACTCGGCTCGATATCCGATATTACTTTTCTTGACGATTCCACGAAGCAGATTACCACGCTGCTGAAGAGAATAAACGGCGAGCTTACGCCGTCCGACGCCGTCAACTTCTCGATAGACAAGGAACCCGAGAAGTCCACCGCCGAAATCACAAAAGAGGTTGCGGATTATCTCTCCGC
>JAQVME010000194.1 GCA_028703745.1 Clostridia bacterium | reverse complement strand
AAAATTCACGCACGGGCCTAACATTCATCCCTACCTCCACGCCCTCAACAAAGAGGTGCTTTCAAAATACGATTGTATGACCGTAGGCGAAGGTCCGGGCATGGACGTCAAAAACGCCATAGATTATACCGCAGAGGAGAGGGAGGAATTGGACACGGTATTCACCTTCGAGCACATGAACTCCGACGCTTTCTTACAGTTCCTGCCACGAAAATTCAAGCTCTCGAGATTGAAGAAGATTTTTGCCGAATACCAGTACGGCTTGCGTGACAAGGGCTGGAACAGCCTTTTCGTGGAGAATCACGACCAGGCGAGAAGCATACCTCGCTTTTCCGGAGATTTCGGCGATAAGAGGAATGAGGCAGCAAAGATGCTTGCCACGGCGCTATATATGCAGCAAGGCACTCCCTATTGCTATCAAGGTCAGGAGATTGGCATGACCAATTACCCGTGGAAGAGCCTTGACGAATTCCAGGACGTAATGGTAAAATACGTGCTGAAAATTATCGACAAATACCTGCCCTTCCTGCGCGGGCTTGTCTTCAAAATAATGAAAATAAAAGGCCGCGACAACGCCAGAACGCCCATGCAATGGAACACCTCCGCCAACGCCGGCTTCACCACAGGCACGCCGTGGCTGCCCGTAAATCCCGATTATACCGAAATAAACGTCGAAGCCGCCAAGAATGACCCCGATTCTATTTTGAATTACTTCAAGGAGCTCATCCGCTTCCGTTTGGGCAACCAAATAATAAAACACGGCACCTTTAAGGAAAACTACGCCTCCAGCGACGAAATCTACTGCTATGAGAGGTGGTACGAAGGCGAACGACTTATGATCATCTGCAATTTCAAGAACGCCGATGTAGATTTCGAGCTGCCCTCCGACGCGGCTTATGTGTCCGCCGAACTCAAACTTCATAACTATAAGGAGGACAGAAAGCTCGAAAGTATGACGCTGAAGCCTTACGAAGCGATGGTCTTCTTAATGAAATAAAAGACAGAGGAGCGTATGAAAGTATTTTATTTTACCGGTTCAGGCAACTCGTTGTCTGTGGCAAAGCAACTAAGCGAGGAAGTCATAAATATAGCTACCTGCGCGCAAGGCGAGTATTCCGACGATTCAATCGGCATAGTCTTTCCCGTGTACTGCTATGACATACCGTTTATTGTAAGGGATTTTTTGACAAGTACCAAGCTCAACGCTCCGTATATCTGGGCGGTAGGCACCTGCGGTTCGTCCGTTGGATATTCCTTTTATACAATAGACGCCTTGCTAAGAAAGCAAGGGCGGAAGCTGTCCTACAGCAAAAAGATAGTTTTGCCCGACAGTTGCATCGCATTCAAGACCCCTTCTCCCGCCAAGGAAAAAATGCTGGACGCCGAGAAGGACACCGTAGCCTCTTTCAAGTCCGATGTCATTGCAAAGAAACCTAACGCTCTTTTCAAAGACAAGCTGTTTCGCATAAACAGAATTGCGTGGTGGGCAATAAAGACTTTTTTCGGGTCCAAACACAAAAGGGTTACGGACGCCTGCAACGGCTGCGGCATCTGCCAAAAGATTTGTCCCACAAACAACATAACGCTTGAAGGCAAGCCCGCCTTCGGGGACAACTGCGAATACTGCTTCGGTTGCATACAATGGTGTCCGCAGCGCGCCATAGTGTTCGGCAAGCTAAGCATTGACGACAGCTCAAAATATACACACCCTTCGCTGAAGGCGTCGGAAATGATTACCCGAAACAAAAAATAAAAGAATAATTAACACAAAGCGGACACCGTGTTTTCGATGTCCGCTTTTTTATTGTTTCTGATAAACAATAAACGAAAGGCTTTGTGAATAAGGTTTCTATTCGTAGACTACGTCTTTGAGATACAGTCCGCTTGCAGGGAAGGTCTTGCCTGCTTTTTTTCGGTCGCCTGTTTCCAGCGCCTGCCTTATGTCCTCTTCTGACAGCTTTGATTTGCCGGCATAAACCAGCGTGCCGGCTATTATTCTTACCATATTATAAAGAAAACCGTTGCCCTCGGCTTCCATAAAGATTTCGTCGCCTTGTTGCCAAAGCTCAAGGCGGTACAGCGTTCTTGTCGTCGTTTTTACTAGGCTGCCTGAGGCGCAAAACGCCTTGAAGTCGTGCGCGCCCACAAGGATTTTTGCCGCGTCTTTCATCTTTTTGAAATCTAGCGGAGGAAGTATTTGCGCATGCGTATGCCTCCTTATCGGGCTGGACGTGCGCGAGACATAGAATTTGTACAAATAGGTTTTGCGCTTGGCGCTGTACTGCGCGTGAAAATCCGCCGCTTTTTCTTCAATGCCCGTTATTCTGATATCCTCGGGCAGCATGGTATTGACGGCAAGCGGTATTTTGTTCATGGGTATGGTGCTATTTGTGTCAAAATGCGCTTTTTGCGCCAGCGCATGCACGCCGGCATCGGTTCTGCCGCTACCTGTAATACTTATCTTTTCACGGAGCAGCGCCGATAAAACCTCTTCCAGCGTCTGTTGCACGGATATGACTTCCTTCTGCGTCTGCCAACCGTTAAAAGCCTTGCCAAAATACTCAACTGTTATGAGATACCTCAAAGCATGCCCCCGAGATATATTTTCATAAGGATAATGCCCGCCATAAATGCCGCGCAAAAGAGTGTTGCCACAGCATCGCGGTAACCGAACCTAAGTAACTTCATTTTTGTTCTGTTGGGCGTAGCGTTGTAGCATCTCGCATCCAGCGCCAGCGCCAGCTCGTCTGCGCGCCTGAAAGCGGAAACAAATAGCGGAATAAGCACGGGCAGCAGCGCCTTGGCTCTCGCTACAAGTCCTCCGGTATCAAACGCCGCGCCGCGCGCCTTCTGCGCCAGCATAATTTTGTCGATTTCTTCCATTAGCGAGGGGATAAACCGCAATGCAATGCTCATTATGATAGCGACGTCGTGCACGGGGAATTTCAGTACTTTCAGAGGCGACATCAGGCTTTCCATGCCGTCAGTAAGGTGCATCGGCGTGGTGGTCAGCGTTATTAGCGTGGTGCCCACTACTAAAAAGAGCAGGCGCATTGCCATCTTTGCCGAAAATATCAAACCTTCGTCGGTGATCATTATTATCCATAGCTTGAACAGAATTTTGCCCTCGCGGTAGAAAAGTATATTTATTACGACGGTGATGAGCACTAGGAAGAGTATGCCTTTTACGCTTTTAAGCACGCTTTTCGCCGGCACTCCTGATATTGCAACGACAAAAAGCAGAAAGCCGAATACGGCGAGATAGCTATAAAAGGTCTGGCACAGAAACACCGTGGCTATATATACTATGGACAGCACCAGCTTGGCTCTGGGGTCCATTTTGTGTAAAAAGCTGTCGCCGGGATAAAATTGCCCGAAGGTG
>JAQVME010000013.1 GCA_028703745.1 Clostridia bacterium | reverse complement strand
TAGCGCGCCGTGTATCATGTCGAGATTGGATTTACTCATCTCCCAAGGCTTGTACTCGTCGACGACGAACGGCAAAAAATTACTTGAACACGCGTCCGCCAAGAATGTAAACGGCGTTATATCCCCGACGCTCACGGGCTTTTCAAGCGACATTATGGGCTTGATTACCTTTGCGTAAGTGCTGGATTTTCCGCTGCCTGCTTCGCCCGACATTATGAGGTGCGGGTATTTTAGGTCGCTTTGCATAAGGTGCGGTTTGAGAAAACACCCCGCCGTAAAGCATAGAACCGCCGCCGTTTTGGGTAGTTCGTTATACGAAAACAGTATCTTGCCCACCGTCAACAAATCCTCTTTTGATATAGGGTGCGGGATATGAACCTCGCTCTCAATCTTAATGCTCCCCGCCGCCTGAACCACGCTATCTACTGGCGTCCAGTCTTTGCCGAAAGTTCCCGACGCGCAAACAAAAGCGGGCTTTTTGAACCCGCTCCCGTCGTCCACGAAATCAATACCTATCCCCTTGTATCCGCGCTTTTCGGGACACGGCAACTGCGAAACAAAATCTCGAATATATTGAAGCTCCGTATCAGAGCATACTGTAATAAAATCCAACGCGCCGATTGCGCCGCGCATAGCGGACACCGAATTGAAATCCGTAAACCTCAGCCGCACCACGGCGGTGTTGCCTCGGGTGTTCTTCAGCCTGACATTCATCGAGTTTTCGTTGTCCACGGTAACGATTTCTAACGGCTCAATGATGAAATTTGTCAGTCGTTTTACGTCCTTACCCTTATCCATATAGTAGGCGTTATCGGCGATATACACGCCCGACACGGTGGCTTGGGACGCGTTCACGGTTGCGGTGTCCGTCTGCCCTTGTACTTTTGCCTGCCGTTTCCTTTGCGTCGTATTATCCCCGTAGGTCGTCCCACAATCGCGTATGGCTTTTGCAATGGTATTTTCGCCGTAAGTAACCCCGCCGCCGTAGTGCGCTTTATCCCACTTAGGACGGTATAATCCGCTTGAACGGAATATGCGGTCTATCTGCGAAAAATCCCGCCGCGTCCAAAATGCAAGCCGTCCGCACAGAGCAAGGTCAGCCTCACTCTGCGATGGGAAACCCTGCGAACGCCAATCGCCCGCATAGAGCGCAGTAAACTCCGAACCAGTCCTCCGAGCCGCCTTCGCACGTTCGATAATCTTGGAGTCCGTCCAACTATCCTCCGGCGGTTCTTTGAATTTAAGCGACTTAATCTCCCGCGCCTCCCGCGGCGAAAGCGGCAATAATGCGCCGTCCCCGCCGTCAGCGTTTTCGCCGTTTGGCATACCGAATTGCTTTTCTATGACACCCAAAACTGCATCTGTACAATCATTGACATCCGTCGTTCTGTCGGCAAGACCTGCGCCCGTAACGGTAAAAAACCGTCCGTTGTTGTACGCCTCAATCACTGCATTTTTTCTTGCGGCAAACGGCTTGGTATGTCTTGCGATGATATGCACTCCAGTCCCAGTCGGGCTATATTCAGCATAGCTTTGGACTTCGCCCAAAACCTCTTGCGCAAAGGCGGAAAGCCCGTTATCCGCGCCGACACATTTGTCAAGGTCAATCCCGCAAAGCCCGCCTCCGTCAAATGCAAACCCGATGTACCAAAAATACTTATTGCCGGACTTCTTGCTTTTCGCCCACGAAACGGCGGTATCGAAATCGCACCATGTTTTGGGGTTGTTGCTCTCGGCAGGCACATCCTGCCAACGCGCCGGGTCTGCCTTTTTCGCCGCTACCGAAGCCTTGATGTCAATAGGCATTTTTTTATATTTGTTTTCTTTCTCATCCCGCCAAACCCGAAACCCCACCCAGTTGGGCAGGGCTTTTAGAGTGCCGGGGATATTGTTATAGTTTCCTTGTATCATGTTAACCTCCGAAAAATAGTTTTTCTTTCATTATCTGTCCGTCCTTTGCGTTTTAATGAGCCAGTCCTCAAAATCATCGGGCAGAACGCCGAACGCATCGTAGAATGTTAAGTCCCTATAATCTGACAGCGTTTTGGCAAGCAGCTTTGCTCCGACCAATATTCCCGCTATGCTGTTACGCATCTTGAGGTCTAAGCAACGACTCGGTAAGCCGACATAGGATTCGTCATGATTTTTGCGAACCCAGTCGGCAGGCAGTTCCGCCGCTGTATCTTTTACCGCCCTGCCGCAAGCCCTTATCCAAAGTTCAACTCCTTTGGGATTGTCTACGGGAACACCGCTCAGCCGCGCCATTGATTCCGTCAGTTCGGCAACCGCTTCACCGTCAAATATAAGCTCGATATGCCGCCCGAGATTCTCCGCCCATGCGCTGATGTCAAAAGGCTCGTCACCGCTCTTTTTCGGTTCGTTGATGTCAAAAAACGGATTTCCGATAGTTTTTTCAATAACCGCCGCCGCCTTTTCCGCTTCGCCGTTTATCCGTATTATCGGGTATTTAATGTCCGCATCGTCAAACCCGTTTTTTAGGTGTTTCGCCGCCGCATAGCTTAGTATCGTTAAAGCCTCGCCGCTGACCTTGCCGCCCAAAGCTATCCGCCTTAGTTCGGTCAGCCACCATTCGCCTTACCGTTTTAGCGTCCTTGGAACATCCCCCATCAGTTGCCCGAACGCTTCGATGTGGTTGTAGTAATACTCGGCAAAGAATACATCCCTCCGCACCGCCGACACACTCTTCAATCTCTTTAGCGCGTTAAAAACCTTAAAAGTAAAATCGCACCGCATCACGTCCTTTGTTGCCTCGGCACGTTCCGCTTTGTCCGGGGCAGATTGCGCCTCCCACCTTTCGTCCTTGAGCCTCGCCGCAGTATACAAATCCTCAAGAACAATATTCTTGCCGTAATGCCTTCTCAGCTCCGCCCACTCTTGTTGAAACTTGACGCTCATATCTTGAACATCCTCTTTAATTTCCATCATAGGAAATTCCTCCTTGTCTTAAAAAATATTTTTATCGTCTGTCCAGTGAAGAACCTAACATATATATATAATTGCCGTATGGTAAGATTCTCCGTATTGTTTTTGACTGCTTTCGTATGGTAATCGTATGAAAATTTATTTGATTGCTCTTCAGATACTAAAAATTCCCGTACTCGTCAGCCGTCATTTGCGCCTTTTCCCGCCGCGCCCGCCTATTCAGTTGTCAAGATTTTTGCTATGTCATACCGCACCTCCTCGTTTTTTGGGTATAAAAAAACACCGAGCAGAATTTACCCGATGTTTTGCAAATAAAAAAGGACGGAAACTCATCCGCCCAATTTACTACTCTACATATCCATTATATCATGTCGACAAAATAATACTAATTTTATACTAACCTCGTCCTCTACCGAACAGGCGCTCATGCAACTCCCATAGCTTTATCCGCTCCTCTTCTGTCATAGCCGTCAGCCTATCAGGGTATTGCATCTCCCAATACTTGTTTGCCCCTTTCGAGTCGTACCTGCTAAATTTCTCATCATCAAAATATACATACAGATTGAATGCGGCTTGTAGAAATTCCTGTTGCAATGGCGACAGCGCTTCAAACGGCGGAAACTTCCCGACATCCTCAATATCTGCCCGCTTATACTCTTTTGCCAATTTGCCGTATAACGCAAAAATTCTGTTGTTGCGCTTCTTCTCGTCGCCGCCGTAATACTTGTTGGCTGATTCCTTTGGGTCTACGCCGTCATATATCTCAGAAAGCAGGGTGCTTTCCTCGTCGCTCAATCCTACGGTAACAACACTAAACAATTTTAGTTCGGCTTGCTTTATAGCGATATACTCTTTTTGCGTCAAGCCATAAAACTTGTACTCGGCATCGTCCTCGCCCCATTGCCTGCCGTTATATTCGTCGGACGCTTCAATTTTTTTCAAAGCCTCCCGCAGGTTTTTAACGACATATTTAGCCCGCTCACGGTATTCGAACGGTTCTTTCCATACAATCGCTTCGGGCGACGATTCCGTGTCCTCAATATATTTTACGATTGCGCTCGATAGATACCGCCCTTCTTTGGACTTAATAAATATATCCCACCGCTCTCGTTGCGTAATATGCTTTATCCCGCTTCCCCTAAAAGAAATGGAAATACTGTCTAACAAATTTTCGTCTTTTGAAAGAAAGGACTTTCGCCACACAGTTGCGAGTGTTTCGTATTCGCTATTCTTTGGAACGATTGCCTTAATACCTTGCTTTGTCAAAAAAGCCTCAAAAGCCGTTTTTTCTTTTTCCGTCTTTGGCACAAAAACTATCTCATAGCGGGTCGCTAAATTCATATAATCAATCTCTTTAAGCACCGCAAACAATTTTCTTCCGATAGCCAGTCGCCTCTGCTCCGTGTCCGTGCATTCAAAATATCCGATGCTTTTATGCTCAAGCGGATTATGTATCCACGAAATCGGATACTCCTCGATAAGGTCACGGGGTAACCACCGTATGACCGAATGCGTAAAATCCTTTGCCGTGATTCTTTTACTAAACTCCGCAATTGCAATCTCATCATCGGCATTTTTTGTTGCCAGCGAAAGCATCAACTCGTATGTATTCCCGTTTTCACGAATACGCAAAGCAGATTCACTCCGAGCAAATAATAAGCCCTCGGTGTCAAAATAATAATCAGTAAAGCATTCTGCCTCGCCCTTTTCCGCAACACGCAAAAGGCGGGCATAGTCCGCCTGACCGATAGATATTCGTATTTTGCGATTTGCGTTGTTCACTGTTTTTATCCTTTTGTCTTTAATGTCCACCCGTGGTCGCCGTGGTAAATCATTTGCTTTGTCATGCCGCCGTCGATACAGATGTTTTCACCCGTTATAAACCCCGCCCTGTCCGAGCAAAGAAACATCACCATTTCGGCTATGTCCTCGGGTTTGCCGACTCTTCCTGCGGGGTGTTGCGCTGCATCCGCTCCGCCGTAATCCGTGCCAGTCGCATCTATCCATCCGGGCGAGATTGAATTAACTCTCACCCGACCTGCCAAAGAAACCGCCAACGCATGGGTCAATGCGGAAATCCCGCCCTTCGCAGCCGTGTAACTTTCGGTGTTCGGCTGGCTCTGTCTATCCCGTGAAGAGGATATGTTTATTATAGATGCACCGTTGGCAAAATGTTTATCAAATAACTTTGCCAAATAAAACGGTGCCGTCACCCCAACCGCCAAAGCATTCTCGAATTGCTCATAGGTGCAATCTGCTATCCCGTGCATGGCGGGCGGTGCGTTGTTTATAAGAAAATCCACGCACCCAAAGTCCTTTATCACCTTGGCGGCGAACCTTTCTAAAACAGCCTTGTCGGCAATATCCCCAACAAAGTAGCCGTTTTCTTTTATGTCGATTACGGCGACCTTTGCGCCCAAAGCCGCAAATTGCTTGGCTATCGCCTTTCCGATTCCGTTTGCACCGCCCGTCACGACGGCTATTTTATCCTTAAACATAGTCACTCCGTTTTTATCAAAACTGTTTTGTTTTTACTTATGTGTCCTCTTTTTATCTCTATGCTGCTTTTCGGCACGCCGAATTCTTTCGCAAGCAAGGCAATCAATGCCTCATTCGCCTTGCCGTCGACGGGCGGTGCAGCAAGCCTTGCCTTGTATCCCGTTTCAGTTCTTATGAGTTCCGTCTTGCTTGCGTTCGGAATTACTCTTATCTCTATCTGTTACACACCAACTCCTCCTACCACCGCCGCCTGTTGTCCCAAGCCTTTGACCGCTTACCTTGGCTTGCAAGTTCCAATTCGTCAATCATGGCGGGACGGTTTGGATACAGCCTTATTAACTCGTCTATCAATGCCTCTGCTTCGGCAATGCCGCCCAGCTTCACCATTTCTTTAATGTGCTTTGCAATCCAGTAATAATTTTTTCGATTGTTCGCCGTTTCCGCATCGCTTAATATCGCAATGCGGTATAGTGCGTAGACCCGAGCAGGATACTCCTTCACAAACTTCTTTCCGCTGTCATAAATCTTTTTGGGTGAGGCTTGCAAGGCTTCAATGTAATGTTCCCAGTCCTGTTCTCTTTCTAAAATTGATATATACAACTCACGGTGAGTTGTAAAAGCCTTTTCCAAAATTCGCTTGTATTCTGCCGCCCAAACGCCCTGTTCTGTATAAATCGCTTTCATTTCGTCGTAAGCATCGTATTTTTGCGAGTGCATTGACTTGAATAATAATTCCTCAAAAAATGCCAACAGCTTTTCGATTTGTCTTGACTTTTTATATATCTCAACAAGCGACTCCGCCCAAAAATTATGCGAAAACTTTTGATATTTCTTAAAGCCTTCTAATGCTAATTTCTCCGCTGAGTCTAATTCACCGTTTTTAATCGCCAACTCAACACGCCGCTTTCTTATCTCCTCAACATCCAAATGTGCGTCCAAATAGGAAACATAAGCCGCCGGCTCAAAATGCAACGTGCATTCCGCCATGAGGAGTATTTTGCTGTACTGCTTCCACTGCGAATAGGGTTGCTTACAGTGAAACTCGCCAATCTCGGCAAGTTTGTCAAGCCACTGTTTATTGTTTTTCGCCGTAATCAGTTTTGTTGCAATTCTTAACAACTCAAAGCGTCCGTCCCAGTCGTATGCTTCTTTTTTGGTTGCCGATTTCAATAACTCCGAAAACATATACTCCCGCTCGGTTGCATCACCGGGAGCAAGCACAGCGGCTTCCATGACTTCAATAGCCGTAACGTCTGTATCCTGCCACGCCCCCGAACTTGTATCCGCCTTACTGCAAAGTGCTTTCCCTTTCAAATACACCTTCAAACCGATTGCAAAACCCTCGACAGTTCTGCCCTTAGCAATATGTTTTTTCGCACCTTCGGCAATTGCAGTGAGTTTGTCAAAAACTTTGTCCGCCGTCGAACAATTCGGAAAATTACCACTAATCGATATTGCGGATAGTTCGTCTTTTATTAAATTCAAGCGTTCTTTAATTGTCATTGTATCCTCACTTCTTTGTCAGCTGATAACTCAAATCAATCAGCCCGAATAATTCTTGCCTATCAATAAGCTCCAAATGCACCGAAATCCAATGCTCCTTGTTCATGTGGTAGGCGGGAAAAAACCCTTGCTCTGCCCTCAACGAACCTATCATCAACGGGTCGCACTTTAGAAGCATTGAGTCTATCGGCTTTTTTGACGGTAAGCCGAATTTGTCCTCGGTTATGTCAATTACTGCGGCAAACCACTTGCGGCTACCTTTGTGCCGAAGTATTGCGTAGTTTGGCGACCGCACCCACGGGTAGTCAGGTTCCGCGCCGTACTGATTTTTTATGTGTTCCAACACTTCGTTTCGAGTTATCATGCTAACAATTCCATTTCAGTTTTACAGGGTTCGGCTCGTTCTCTACCGCAACCGCCTTGAGTGCTGCTTACATTTTTGCGAGTTGTCAAGGTTGTTCTCTATCCCTCGTCCAACAACTCAACTGCTTCTCCACTGAATACAACATAAGTTTTGAAAACATACTCCTCTTCTTTCATTCCTGCAATTATCATGATGGGTTCAGGGCATTTCAAGTTTTTGTCTTGCGAATTTTCAATGATTTGCTTTATGTCTTGCCCGCTTGCGTTCGGGGAAGCAAAAGGATGCAAGTGCCATTCGCCAAGATAATATACGCCTTTGCGCCATTTTTTGGATAGAGAAAGACACAGTCCCTGCGTTCCTCTCACAAAAGAAGCTCTTCCGAATTTGGAATCGTTTGTCGGAAGACACACCTCTGTTACTTTCGCTGTACGAAAATCATTAGAATAATAGCCGCACAGTATGCCTCCTGTTTCTGTGCGCTCCCTTTTAAGGTGCTTCCTAATGATTTTGACAAACTCGTCATCGTCAAACTCTATTGTCCAGTTTCCGTTGCTAAATTTTTTCTTCATGCAGTATATCTCGCTTTACGCTAATGTCATCACTAATCGTGTATTTTACAATGCGTTCTCTTACAGTACCACTGCTTAACTCGGAAAGAATATATTTCACAAGAATCGATGCAAATAAGTATATATCATCGCAACGTGCGGGAAAAACGGGATGATAACATCCCACGCCTTCCATTATCATGTTGTCATGCGTAACACTTTCTGTTCTTAGATTAAAATGTGGGGCGGATACTCTATTGTATAAATCCTTGTCCACATAGTACCTTCTTGCCGAATAGACTACCAAATCCTTTGCGCCATAAGATACCGCCGCTACAAAATAGTCTTTCTTTTTCTCAAATCGTTTTTGTGCAAGTAGATTCAACACCTCACTATCGGCGGAACAATCAATAATAATATCAGCATTTTCAATAGTATCAATATTTTTTTCATCCAAATAACCTTTATTTACTATCTCTATACTTGGGTTATTATCACTAAGCTTGCTTTTTATCGCAGTTGATTTATTTTTGCCAGACGCAGCAAGTGAGAGCGTATGCCGAGCCACATTGCCATCGGAAAACGTATCCCCATCAAAAATAGTCAAGAACCTTGCACCCATTCGAGACAATTCTTCTGCGACAACGGAACCTATTGCGCCTACCCCAATCATCACTATTCTTCTGTCTTGTATTTCTTTCTGCATCGCGCCCCTCGCTAATAGATTTACATTATCCCAACTTCGAGGTCTGAACCACTTAATTCGCCCTCTTAGTTTCAATTTATAATAATTACACCTTCCTTTGTTGTCGCGTCTAAACCCATTTGGAAGGCTGCCAAATGAAGGCAAGTCACACATCAGCCAATAATAGGTATTGGCGGCTTCTCCATGATTTTTTGGTATCGGAAAAACAAAAAGCAAAAAACTTATTTGCGAAAAATTGCTATTTGCCAACTGGTTAAGTATTTGCCCAAGAACATCTATCCCCTGTGCCTTGCAGATACGAAACAAATCTTCCCATGTTTGTGGATACATCCAAGGTTGTTGTATCGGAAAGCCTTTTAACTTAATCCAAATTGCACTATCTGTTATTCTTTCAAATTTGCTTTCGATGTCGCCCCAGTAAACCCGTGAATTATACTCTTCTCTCTTTGTGTCGCAAAACCTTGCGAGAATATATTTATCATATATTTTATCAACGCTTGCAAAACCGCATTTATAATCAAAGTAACCCCACAATTCAGTGTCACAGCCTCTGAAAATAAATTCTTCCGAGAAATCCGCCGTAGGAACTTCGTACGGATGACCGGCTTGCACAAGGTTGTCATTGGCTGCATCTCTAAGCCAACTAAGCATTAATTCTGCATACTTATAAAACTTTTCAAAAGGAGTTCCATCGACAACATATTTTTGAATTATCCCATGAAGGGGCTTGTGCAAGCAAGGATATCCCGAGCGAAACGGCTTATCGGGTATCTCGCCATTAAACTCCTGATGCTGGAATGTCGCAATCATTCCATTTTCATTCGCAGGCAAAAATTTTATATGATAATCCTCTGGTATTTCGATATACCAATGCGAAATCACGGGAATAAATTCTGAACTTTTTCCCGCGATTTCAATGGACACTTTCATATAATATGCGTCTCCATCCTTAGAAACATCCTCAAGAATTTTGTATTCCGAAAAATAATCTATGGCAGAACGCGCATTTCTAACTTCGCCTTCGTTCATCTTTTCCTCTAAGCATACCTGTTCGGATTTGTCGGTGACGACGGTTCATCGCGCTTAGTAAATGTCGGCGTCGGCTTCTCGTACAACGGGAACTCTGAACCAAACAATTCTTGCCATTTTACAGAACTCTCGTATTGCGCAGGTTCGTTAAAAGCTGATTTTGCTTTAAGATATGCTTGCTTTGCTGCTGCAACAAACTTGGTGAAATCCGATTCTGTTACCCGCTTAAATACATCATGCTCTGGAACGCCCCTATCTGCTTGATATGGCTTACTGGTATGTTGCGATATTGAAAGCAGCGTTCTCACAATATACTCAGCCAACGATATAGACCCAAGATTTGGGCAATTATTCCCAATAAAATGCTCAAGAGGATAACTTTTCACACTATCCGCGCCGGCAACAAATTTCTTTTTCCACCACTTTAAGGCTTTTACAACTCTCTTATAATGCCCGTCCGTTAAACCATTTTTATTCTCAGTCCATGCTATTTGAGCGAGCGGATGCGTTTTTTGCCAAACCTTTTGTTCTCTATCGGGGATTAACAAAGGCTCTGTTTTCCAAGCTTCATCTTTATTTGCAGCTCTAATAATTGCTTCATAACTTGCTTTAACCTTAAAAATGTCGCGCTTGTCCTCATTCGCTGCCGAAAACGCTTCTGCCAAAATTCTTGCCGTTCCACTTGAAGGTAACGCCGTAGGAACAAGGTCAATGCAACAATTTGACATCTCAATGCCAATTGAACGCCCTTGCATCCGCCACTTATCTTTGTAATATTTTTCAAGAAACGGAATAAATCTGTTTAAGGCTTGTGTTGCTGTCACCTTAGCAGGGTCAAAATTCGTCACAACGATTAAATCAACATCAGGCTTATCATCCCTGTTGATTGGCTTCACGCCCGTTTGTCTTGCAAAACTACCCTGCAAAAATGATGTCACGACGCTGCCTGAAATAATAGCATCCTCGTGCAATCTTGACTTCAGTGTTTTGTATGCCGTCTTGAGATTTTGCTTTGCAGTATCTGACAAAGCGATATTGCTAATAAAATCTCTAAATTTTCCCGGACATTCCATAAGATAAATACCTCCTAAATTTTAATCCCTTTGTAATATTTTTTTTCGCCAATCGAAGCTGCACCAAAGTCAAAATCATAAATTTGACATTCGCCCCATTCGTTAGCATATTGACCTAAGATAAACATCAACTCAGCGGGTCCTCGATAGAATAAATGAATGTTCTTAGGTTTTTTCCTTTTAAGAAACTCCAACACCGTATTATGACAATCGTTGGCAAAATCCCATACTGCATTATTGGTTATGTCATCCATTGCTCGATGTATATTGATAATATGCGGTGCTGTAAGCGTTCCGGTAAAACAATCCTTTACATCCGAAAAAATTGAATTTTGCGCCACGGAAATGCTAAGCACCACGTCATCGGCAGTATCATTAACCATATCAGAATAACAAACTTCGTCTGTATAAATGATGTCACTTTTAATTGCAAGACTTTTGACCCATAGCCCATTCCTATTACGCAAGGCGATATCTCCGTTTTTGAAACCCATAATCTTGCCTAACATAAATGCCGTTGAGAATATCCCGGCCACAGTTAAATTATAACTCTGACCGTGCTTGATTTGGCTTGAGACAAAGGATTTCGTATCCGAAATTACTTCTGCCCAAGTGACCGCAGGGGCAAGCTTTCTGTCAACGAAATATTTTGACAGGTCTAAGCCATTCACTCCAAACGTCTTTATTCTTTCAGTTCTATCATCACTCCTGCCGATTCCAATGATTCCTATGTCTACTCTATCAGGGCGAAAAAGGTTTTCATTGACACAAATCGTCCGAATAGATGCTTTATCGTGGCTCGTTTGTTTGCGAAGATTACACCGTTTGATAATTGATGTCCAAAATTCTGCATCTGTTGAAAGATCATACTCAACTCCCGCCATCGCACAATAGTCATTAAGAATTCCTTTTATATCGTGCAAAGACCTCCCCACAAAAAATCTAAAATGTGAAAGAAGTGCTTTCAACTCATCGTCTGTAATATTACCCAAATGACTTTTTATTGTTTTGAGCATTGCCCTCGTTTTTTTATCCGTCGCAGAAAACATGGAGTCCACATCCAATCCGTTCTCAGCCATCTTCAAATAACTGCGAAGAGTATCTCCATTATCAAAAGTGATTGAGGTACATAAAGCTAAACGAAAATTACCATCCGGCTGTTTTTTACATAGATTGTATGCCCTCTGAAAAAGCGACTCTTTATTCCCGTAATAGTCAGGGTCAATTAAATCCTCCCACTTCAATGAGCTGGCATTAACCTTAAATTTACACTGATAAAAATCCCTATCGTAATATGTATCGGTGTACTCGTTTTTAATTTGTTGCGAATAAAATACCGTCACATCATCAAACGGCAAGACATCCCCTTCCTCATAGGAAACGGCTAAAATTAAATCATTAGACAACATCCTTATGGCATTCTGCCAAAAATAATATACCTGATAATCGTCACCTAAATTTCGCGCAGCGATACTTGCGTTTGCCATACACACTTCTCCCTTTTTCTTACGCTTGTTAACCACATTTTATAATTGTTCATTACTCTCCCCCTTTCCTCTTTTGATTTTTTGCGGCAACCGTTGATACGCCGAATTTTGCAACGATTTCATCAATCGTTAAGCCGCTTGTTGCGGCGGCGGGACACAAAAACTCACCTGCGAATGCATCCGCCTGCCACTCGGGGTCCTCGTAAGTTTTCACGGACTCGCCGTCAAAGACCCTTGTAAGTACGCACATCTGCTTGTTATGCAAAAGGTAATGCCCAATCTCGTGCGCGATGGTCATTCGGTCGCGTCCGCGCCCTTCAACAGCCCTGTCATAAATATCATTGAGAATAACTATCTCGCTGTTGTCAGGGTCGGTATATGCGTGTGCATCGACCTCCATGTCCTCTTTTTCCCTCACGCTGTAATTAAAATCTGTGTCCAAAATCGGCATCGCAATTTCTAAAACTTTCAGAATATCAATAGGCGCATCGGGTTTCACTCCAAGCATTTTTCTGAACTGTTGAGCGATGTCACAAATTGCAACATTGGACAGTGGGCTTGCTCTAAACTTTTTAACCATCTTCGCCCTCCAACAATACTCGAATTTTTGCCAAAACATCGTCATTCATATTGTTAAAAGTCCGTGCGAACAACAACGCTGTTTGACGCTTCTCAACGCTGACGGACGGAGACAACTCTACTTTGACCATTTTTTTGCTCTGTGTTTCCGCCGCTCTCAACTGTTCGGCTAAACCGCTCGCTAAGTTATAGCGAGTTATTGCCGTTTCCGTTAAGCCCTGCGGTATCTCCCGCTTGCCGTTTTCAATATAAGAGAGTAACGCGGGCGAAACACCAAGTTTCACCGCCATATCATTTAGCAACTCACCGCTATCGATTCTAACCTTGCGCAGTATTTTTCCGTATTCAGATAACATATAAAACTCTCCTCTTTTATGGATTACGCCTATTTATTAACAGGTTTCAAAGCCCTTGTCAATCATTTGTGATACCATTTCACAGATTTGTGAAAATAATATTTTTTCTTCCGATAAATCGCATTATGGCGAGTTGTCGACTGGGTGGGAATGGACTGAGGTGGAAGCTGTTTCAATAAGCGTTTCCGACGGCGACCATCAACCTCCGCCCAAAGCAAAAAACGGCATACCATTTCTTGTGATTTCCGATGTCGTTGCGGGAGAAGTATCATTCAATAACGCCCGATATGTTCCGCATGATTATTACGAAAAACTGGCATGGACACGGACTGCTCGAAGAGGCGATGTTCTTTTTACTGTTACTGGCTCATACGGTGTTCCGATATTTGTAAATACAGATGAAAAGTTTTGTTTTCAACGACATATAGGATTGATAAAACCCTGTATTGTCGACGGTAGGTTTTTGAAAATCTTTTTGTCATCAAGCTTGGTAAAGTGGCAATGCGATGAGAAAGCGACCGGCATTGCTCAAAAAACTGTCGGACTCGAAGCACTGCGAAAGATTTATTTTCCACTCCCACCGCTTGCGGAGCAATATCGTATAGTTAGTGCTGTCGAAACCGCCATGGCAATCATAGGTGATATTGAAACCGCCAAAAGCAGTCTTTTTACCGCTGTTACCGCTGCAAAATCAAAGATACTGTCCCTCGCCATAAGCGGCAAACTTGTTT
>JAQVME010000193.1 GCA_028703745.1 Clostridia bacterium | reverse complement strand
CAAATGGCTGAACCTGCTGCCTCCGATTATGAACGCTGTTGACCCGATAATGCACGGCTCGGCGATACAACGCGGAAATATCTATTCATACACCACAGAGAACTATAAGATGACAAATAATCAAAAGTATCATCCCGGCTTTTACGGCGACCAGCAGACCTTGTCTATGGCGACACTGCCTACGGGTATCACGGTATATACCACTCACCCTGCAAGGCTTGAATGTGACGAAACTCCCGGCTACTTCGCAGGCTTCGGCGTGGCTCCGGACGCAGTACAAGACAAGAATGTATTGATGAGCATATACAATATCCCCTCAAAAAAAATAGCGCTTGCTTCGGGTGACACCGTGCAGTATACGCACACGTTGTTCTCCAAAGAACTTATGGACGAGGTCATCTTGGACGGCAAATACGCCTTCGGACGCGTCGGCGACAGCTATATCGCACTTATTGGCGCAGGCGAATTGAGTTATCTGCCCTACAATCAGGAGCAGGTGGACAGCCTGAAACTTCCCGTCAGCGATACGACGAAAGAATACGACCTTGTGCAACACGGAGCTGAACAGTTCTGGATATACGAATTGGGCTCAAATACGGAGGACGGCACTTTCGCCGATTTCCGCGCCCGCATAAAATCCAACAAGGTGACCTTCGAGAATTTCTCGTTGACTTACGAAACCTCGGGACGCACACTCAAAAACGTATATGACGGCGCCTTCACCATCGACGGCGCAGCGGTAAATGTCGACTACAAGCGTTTCGAGAGTGAGTATATCACAGAAGAACGAAAGGCATCCGTCTTTGACTTTGCTTTCGCCGGTCATACTCTTACTCTCGACTTCAAAAACGCCTCTAGGGTATCGGAATAAGCTCTTAAAATATGTTACTTTAACGTAAAAGCCGTCCTTACAAATCAAAGACGGCTTTTATTAATGATACCTGTTTACATTATAATGGCATAAACTCGTTTAGACTATTATGGCGTCATACAATAAATTTCTTTTATGGCATAGGGGTGAGGATACAGTCTTTGCATAGCACGGTTACACCGTCGGGTATAACGACTATTTCGGCATCCTCACCTTTCAGCTTCTTTGCTAAGGTCAAGGCTTCAGCCAGACTTTCGGCAGCAATCATATTCATTTTGCTTATTATCTCCGCGCTCATATCGGATACCAATATTACTTTGTGCTTTAGAAGTATGCGCAAAAGCACTTGCGCGTTCCACATTTCCGGGATAGTCTCTTTCGGCGGAATTTTCGACAAGCTATTCTCTATTTCGGCAGGGTCGCCGCTCAGCATTATGCGTTCAAAATTCTCTCCGCCCACGCCGTCGGCGCAACCTGCGCACATAATTATCACGCCGCCGGGTTTTGCGCACAGCGCCGCTGTTGACATAGCCTTTGGCGTTTGATACAGGTTTTGGTCAAGCGGATAGCCGCCGTTACTGGTTATGACGATATCCCCGAGAACTTTTTCGCATACCGAACACTCCGTGACATACTCCACCCCTTTTGCGTGAGCTGAGTGCATATCTCCGGCAAAAGCCGCAAGCACCTGTTTTTTGGAGTTCAGCGCAACGTTCAAAATGAAAGCCAGCTTGGCTTTTTCTGCGGCTACAAGCATATCTTGATGAACGGGATTGTCTTTCAATACGCCGGTAGTCGAAAGCGGATGCGCAATGGCTTTGAAACAATGGTTCTCATTGATGCTCTCCTTCGAGCTTATGCCCGGCAGCACGCTTTTGCGCCCGCCCGAAAAGCCGGCAAAAAAGTGTGGCTCAATGAAGCCCTCCGATATTAGTAAATCACATTCTACGGCTAGCTTGTTGACTTCACAGCCTGCGCCCGAGGGAAGCCCGCCCAAATCCACAAATTGCGAAGCGTTGGCATCGTTGATAAATATCTTTTCATTGTCGACGATTTCGTCGCCGAACATTGCCCGTTGCTCAAGAGCTGTTGTGGCTCTGTGCAGACCTGTGGCGATAATAATCCTTATATCGGCATTGGGGTTGCCTTTCCTAAGTTCGGCAAGTATTATCGGCAAGGTGATTTTGCTGGGTACGGCGCGGGTATGGTCGCTTGTTATAATGGTTATAACCTGCTTGCCCTCCGCCAGCTTGCATAAGGGCAGGCTGTCTATGGGGTTTCTCAAAGCGTCGGTTATTATTTCCTCCGGTGTTTTGTCCGGAACAAGTCCGTGCATTTTCGCCGTTAGTATCGCCTTAGGGTTGTCTATTTCGAGAGTTAATTGGCTCTTGTTGTAAGGTATTTTTACAACTTTTTTGTTACTACCGCCTATTATTTCATCAAAGAATGCCACCATATCACATATTACCTCCGATTTATTGGTTTCTGAAAGAAGCTTATGACGGGCGTTTTCGTACAGCTTCAGCCTTATGGTTCTTATGCCGCTGTTCAAATAGTTGTTATACAGCTTTTTTACATCCTCGCCGTCGTTTCCCGCAGGGTCTTTTGCTCCGCTGATTAGCATAACAGGCAAATCTTTTGGGATGCGCTCCATATTTTCTTTGAGATAAGCTTTGCTTATTCCCCGCAAAAATGAGGCGTAGAAATTTACGCACATAGTATAGCCTGTCATTTCGTCTTTTTGAAAGCTCGCTCGCTCCAAGGCATCGCGCGTCAGCCACGATGAAGCGCCTTCTGCCTTAGGAAAGCACCTCGCGTACTTCTTAAAGGTCTGTTTTATCATAAACTTGTCGGGCTTCTTTCCAAGAAACAGCATTTGTTGCAACGTGGACAAAAACGCGCCCAACTTGATTCTCGGACTGCCCATATAAGTCGAACCGCTGAGAATAACGCCGCTTATCAGGTTTGCGTATTTTTGCAAATAGCCTTGTGTCAAGAACGAGCCGTAGCTGTGTCCGAAAAGCACTACAGGCAGCTTGTAGGTTTCTTTGCAATACCTTGTCAAGGTTGCCATATCTTCGATTGTGCCGCCGAAAGAGTCGCCTTCAGTCAGCCCCAGCTTGCCCTTCTCCGCAGTGTAGCCGTGCCCCCTGTGGTCGCTGCCGATAAAAATATACCCCGCGGCGTTAAAGAACGCCGCAACATCGCCGTACCTTGCGGAATACTCCGTCATACCGTGAGCAAACTGCAATACGGCTTTGGGTCTGTCCACCTCGTCCCAAACCGAAACGTTGAACCTAGAGCCGTCTGTACTTTTCAAATATAACGTCTTCATACCTTTCCTCTCATATCATTGAGTTTTTTGATTATTGCTTCATATGCAAGCATGGGCATATCAATGTCCAGCACAGCTTGCTCCATAGGACACATTCCCGTACCCTCGCGGTTTTTTATAGAGTCGGCAATTTGAAAATACGAATACGGCACGCCGTATTTTTGAAAGACCTCTACGGCATATTTACTTATGGTTACGGCATAGACTTCTTTGACTTTGCTTAATACCATAAGCATTGCCGCCGCCTTGCCAACGACCC
>JAQVME010000192.1 GCA_028703745.1 Clostridia bacterium | reverse complement strand
AAACTAGGCGGCAAAGCCACGCAGCTTTTCCGCGAAAAAGACCATATTATTTTTGTGCGCGACACTTACGAGCTGCTGCAGGTGGTCGATAACTTCAATTATGCTGGCTATACGATGCGTCTTGCAGGAAATATTGCGTTGACGGGTGACCTCGTTTTCGACAAGCCCGTAAACCTCGACCTTGCAGGCTACGCAATAGATTGCGGCGCGCATTCCATAATTTTTGACTATGAATCGTCGGAGGCAAGCAGGCTGTTTTCCTCAAGACCTTCTGTGAGCGGTATTTTTGGCGGAACGCTGACGGCGTATACTCCTTCGGGAGTAGTAATAAACGAAGGTGTCTTTAACGGCTCGTCTTATACGGTTACGGCGGCGTCCTTTGATATATTTAAGGAGCTTTATCAAAGCTATTTGAACGCCTTGTTTGAAGGCGGTGTGCGCCAAGGCGCGCTTGACATTGTTGGGGACTTCGGAGAGCTTAACGATTATTTCAATTTGAGCTTTTTTAGTTCGGATACCGACATCATTGGCGGCGATTTCTCCGTTACGGCGCCTATCGTCACACAATATGTCATTCTTGACTTTTTGTTTGCGTTGCCGGTGCAGTCCTTTTCCTTTGAAGTGCAGGTATGGGGCGCGACGGACGCCATAATCGAACAGATAGTGCAGGAAAATTTTTATTTTCTTGAAGGCAATTTCCAGCCCGATTATGTGGCGCAAATAGCCAGGGATATTCTGTTGCCGCAAAATGCGCGAAGCGTTGATGCTTGTATACTGTGGATTTCGAGCGACAGGGAAATACTTAGCGAAAGCGGCAGATTTTCGGCGCCGTATTGGAATACCGAGATTGAGCTTTCAGCGGTTATTTCCGTAAACGGTGTCAACATCATGCGGACATTTGCAATACTTGCAATAGCAAAAACTCCCCAAGAGAAGCTGCACGAAATGTGTCAAACATATGTTCGGGAACACGGCATGATAAATTTTGTGGAATACGAACAGGAAGTGGCGCTCCCGATTGTCACACATTATCCTTTTATGCAAGGCGCAGCGCTGGACTTTTCTATTCCGGATACGGTAGATGACTTTTTCATCCTAGACAAAGTCAACGGGCTTTTAACTTTGATGACTGATACGGATATAGAGCATACCGCGCTGACGGTGGCGGCGGATTTCGGAGAAGGCGTTATCGTATACGACACTATAGACGTACAAGTCAGCATATTGCGTACCATAAGCTACTGGGAAGCAGCTTATAGATATCTCCTTACATATGTAGATGACTTGGAAGAAAATATCATGGAAGGCTTCGAGGTGCCCGCTACGAATGAAGACGAGGTAACTATAGCTTATGACGTGCCTCTTGGAGCCTTCGGCATTTATTACAACCCGACGAACGCCAACGAGTACGTAAAGATAAGCGCAGAGGGAACGCAGATTATTATACTTAAAGACAAGTTGCCTCCCGTCAATACTCAGATTACAATACGCGCCACAATCACGCATATAGCCACGCAGGTAGCCGAGGAAAGGTTCTTTACTATCACCGTTGCCGGCGTGCTGCGTTATGATATAGACGGCGTAGCCGATATCAACCTGTATCAGGAGCTGCGCAAGCTTTATGACACAAATGACGACTGGTACATAACGCACGAAGAGGTTGACACGCTGGGATTGGAAAGCATTGTTATCAGAGATCACAATATACAATCCATAAAAGGGCTGGAATATTTCACGGACTTAAAAAGCATTAATTTGAGTGACAATGTCATAACCGACCTTTCGCCGCTTTCGAATCTGTTCGGCATAGTAGCGCTGGACCTATCACACAACAGCGTACTCGATATCTCTGCGCTGAAGAACTTGACTTTGCTTCAAAGCCTCAACCTGTCTTACAACGGTGTGACGGCAATAGAAAGTTTAAAGAGCATGCGCGAACTCGAGGAGCTTTATCTCGATAACAACGCCTTTCTCCGCGACTTTGCGCCGCTTGAACAGCTCGTTTCGCTAAAGACTCTAACCGCGTACACCACCCCCGGTACCGTCGAGGATGCCGAAAAGAATGAGAGCTTTTTTATTACGGCTTATCGCAACGCCCTGCTGAAATTTGCGGCAGAGGATATTTCGCATAAAATTTACAGCAGTTCTAATGATGTGCCCGGACCGAACCAGACGGAAGCCGGCAAAATACTCAGCATGCTTCGACCGGTTTATGAGTTCCAAAACGTTATATACCTGCCATACAGAATAAAATACGGTGCGGTTTATTACGACGTGGTGTGGAGAACGGGCAACGACAGTATCGTGCGCATTGAAGCGGACAGGGCATATATCACCCGACCGGTGGCGGACATTAATGTAAGTCTCGGCGCGACGATAATTTATAACACCTCTTACACTCTTACAAGATTCTTTGACGTGCTGTCTATCAGTAACGATCCTGCGCTAAAGCTACTGACGGATATAGACGCCTCCGTCGCCATAAAGGACGAAACTCTGCGCTACAAGCTTTTCGAGATTTTTGACGACGACGGCAACAAGACCATTGACGCAACCGAGATAAGCCAGCCGCGCGGCGATATAGATTTTCTGTCGCTGGGTATCACCGATCTAACGGGAATAGGCTACTTTGCCCAAGCTATCACCTCGCTGGATTTGCGCAACAATGCGTATGCCGATTTGACACCGCTGCAGAGCCTTACCGAACTGACCTCATTGCACATAAACAATTCCTCGACCGGGCTTGTAGCGCTAAAAGCTCTTAGAAACCTCAACTTTCTGTCGGTTTACGGGCTCAACGACGTCAACACCACTCAAAACCTGGCGACACTCTATGACGTTTATCTCAACAATCCGGGAATAACCATATATAAAGATTCGTTGCACAATGTGTGGGACCCCTATATTGAACCCATGACCAAAGCGTTGACCAAGCTACAGGGCAATTATTTGCTGTACGCAGGTACCGACGGCAGGACAGAGCTTGAGACCGCGCTTGAAGTAGTAATGTATAACGGTACGCCGAAGCCTGTCACGGTGTCCTATTCCAAGGACAGAGGTTCGTTTTCTTTGAGTACAACCACGCTTTATCTCAATTATAGCGCCATACCTGCCAGAAACGACTACGGTCTGCTCAACGCAATTATATCCATAGAAACTACTTCCGTAACAAGAAAACTCATGGTAATTTCCGTAAGCGAAACGGAGTTATACCTCGAGGTGGATACTGATGATTATGAGCTACTCACCGATGCCGTGCCCAACGAAAGCGCAAGGCGCGCTTTTATCGGTAGGCTAAGTAACTCCGTTGCGCCGCCGACCGCTGAATATGAAGGGATACCAATACGCTACATTGCCAAAAGCAGGTATATGGCAATCGAGAATATTACGTTCAACGCTATGGGGATGTCCGGGGTAAAAGGTATTGGGTATTTGAAGGGCAGCACCAAGCTTACACAGCTCACCTATAACGGTTACGTATATAAAGGCGCAAGCAGCCATTTCTTAAG
>JAQVME010000191.1 GCA_028703745.1 Clostridia bacterium | reverse complement strand
GTTGTGGTCGCGCTTTTTGGCTTCCTCGACAGCCTCAAGATAATCGAGCATATCCTGCTTCTTGTCAAACGCCGTGCCATAAATCCTGGTTAACATTTTGTTCTTTTCGTCGCCTCTCCAATAAGCTCCCGTAATTGCGGTCAGCTTGTAAGCTTTTATATAGCCTGTGGAAGGCACGTGAGGACCGGCGCACAGGTCGACAAAATCGCCCTGGCGGTAAAAAGAGATTTCCTCGCTCTCGGGCAAATCGTTTATCAATTCAATCTTATATTTTTCGTCGAACTCTTTCATAAAAGCCAAAGCTTCTTTCTTTGAAACCACCTGGCGCACTATAGAAATATTCTCTTTAATAATTTTTTTCATTTCGGCTTCAATGCCGGCAAGCGCGTCTTTTGGGAGAGGCGTTTTGAAATCAAAGTCATAATAGAACCCGTTGGCGATTGCAGGGCCGATAGCCACCTTCGTGGTGGGATAAATCCTCTTGACTGCCTGCGCCATAATATGCGCGGCGGTATGGCGGTACGCCTTCTTGCCCTCTTCGTCAGCAAAGGTCAAAAATTCCACCTCGGCATCGTCAAAAAGCTTTGTGCCCATGTCGACGGTTTTGCCGTTTACTTTGGCGCACAGCGCGACACGCGCCAAACCCTCGCTAATAGACGAGGCGACCTCAAACAGTCCGGTTCCGCTGTCAAATTCTTTTACCGAATCTCTCAATTTAATTTTCATAATTACCTCTTTTCTCAATCCATACCAGAGATTGAAATTTTGTATTGGAACTATATTATAGGTACGCGCCTTTCAAAAGTCAAGAAAAATGCTTTATCCGCAAAAAACTGCCCGCGTGTACGTTCGAGACATTTTTTGAATTGCCGATTTTATTGTTTTTAACGGCATTAATTTGTCGTTTTTTGTACGCTTTTGACGAAAACGACACATTTCGGACAAATTGTTTTATAATTAACGCGAGGTGAAATATGAACGAAAAATTCAACCGTTTTCTGCCCAAAGCTCTGGCGCTTACGCTTGTCGCCGCAATCATTCTCGTGGCGCTGTCCATCGTCAACAACACGAAGATACCCGCCCAAAGTGGTTTTACGCCCATAGACCCTGCCGAAAAAAACGTCAACAATAATGATGACGAGAACGAAGACATTATTCCCGAGCCGTATTATACGATTTTTCCCAAGCAGGCAAAGGCAAGCGCGGATTTCTTATATGAACAGGAGCTTTCCGGCTACGGCAATATCGTTATAAAAAACCTTTTGCAAACTACCGACAGCCTTTACGCCGTTCTTGAGTGCGACACGCTCTTCGGCGATATCACCACCGTCAAAAAAGCCGTTGCCGTAGCTAAAATGTCACTTCTTGGCATTGTCGAAAAAATACTTGCGCTGCCCTCGCGGCTGGACGCTTGCTACCTTTGTTCGAAGCTTACCGCCGAAAATATCGTAATTATGGCAAAAACTGCCGAAAACGTCCTTATCTTTGACACCGTCTACGACCTCAGCGGCTCGGAAACAAGCACGCTTCCGCTTGCGCAAGGCGGCAGACTTTTCCTTACTATGAGCGGTTGCATTATGCTGACGGAAGGTCAAAATAACACGGTATACGTCCGCAACGGCGAACTTCAAACAGGCTTTCTGCCTTCCGGCGAAATTTTGGAAATTTATGATTTTTATCACTATCTGTTGATAATTATTAATACCGATACCGGTTATAGTATAGTCAAGCTGTCGCCCTCGTTAAAAATACTGCAGAGCACGGTTATTGAAGGCTGCAAAGCCGTCGCCATAACGCCCTTTGCCGAAGGCGGTGAGCAAAAATTCCTTGTCGCAGAAAAATCCTCTGCCGGCACCAAGCTGTGGAAGTATACCGTCGCCTTCAATCGCCTCGACGCCGATTCCGCCGTAATAAGCGATTGCGACGAACTCAAGCTACTGCCACACGGCGACAAGATACTTGCGGTTTTCAGCGGAAGCACACGCGGTATATATCTGTTTAACAAGGATTTGGAGTGCGCGCTGGCAAACGTCTCGGCGCTGCAAAACATCAACGAAATTTACGGATACATATTGTACAATAACGGCTGTTATTTGTTGGCAGATTCTTATGATGGACTAAATCTCATAGATTACCGCTACGACAACACGCATACCGTGAATAACGTCAGCGATGAGTCAGGCGACGCCTTTTTCTGCCAAAATCCCAACAATACGCTGTCGGTTTTTTATAACTTCATGGATACGTTCAATTCGGTGAAAATAACCGCGCTACACGTTTAAAAGAATTCCACGGCAATGGCGTTCTGAAGCAACATATAGTCGGGTTTTACGGCTATGGTATTATCCCCTATCTCGAGATACGGCGCCAGTTTTTTCAACGTGGCGGCGTATTCTTTTTTGAAATCAATGCCGAAGGTCTTATTTATATCGGGCACGTTTATGCCTTTTTCCAGGCGCAAGCCCAGCATAATCGTTTCAAGCAAAGTGTCAACGGGCTCTTTCTTTTGTCTGCCGTTGCCGCTGTGCCCGCCCTTCAAATATTCCTCCAAAGACGGAGCATTGTAATACCTCGCGCCGTTATAAAATGAATGCGCCGCGGGGCCCACGCCTATATAATCCGCCATACTCCAATACTTGAGATTGTGCAGGCTTTCAAAACCCTCGCGGGCAAAGTTACTGATTTCATAGCGGTTCAGACCGCTGTTTTTCAGTTCTTCGTACGCTTCCGCGTACCGTGCGGCAGTCTCATCGTCGTCCGCCGGGACATATTCGCCCTTTTCTGCCATTAGTGCCAGCGGAGTGCCGCGCTCCAACTTGAGGATATACGCGGATATATGTTTGACATAGTTTTTAAGAATTTTTATATCGCTTATGGGACTTTGGTCTGCGGTTATGCCGAGAATAAGGTCGGCGCTGACATTGTCAAAATGCTTTGCCGCTCTCTCGATGGCGCAAGCCGCCTGCGCCGCGTTGTGCCGCCTGCCGATAAGCCGCAAAATTTTGTCGTCAAGACTTTGTACCCCGAGGCTGATTCGGTCGATGCCGAAGTCCTTATAATGCGCAATTTCCGAAGATGTGCAGGGATTCGCCTCAACGGTGAACTCCTTAACTTGGCAATGAAAATATTTATAGACGGCGCGGCAAATATCGTTCAAAAAAGTAAGAGGCAGCGCACTGGGCGTGCCCCCTCCGATATAGACCGTGTCAATGACCTTGTCACAGCTTTGACCAACGGCGATTATTTCTTTTATTAATTCAGATTTATATGCGGAATAAAGCTCCGCGCCGGCTACAGAATAAAAATCGCAATAGCCGCATTTGCTAAGACAAAAAGGTATATGGATATACAGCCCCGACGTATCCATCAGGTCTTGTCAAACTTCAGTATGCTCATAAAAGCCTCGGAAGGTATCTCCACGCTACCCACCTGTCTCATACGCTTTTTGCCTTCCTTCTGCTTCTCCAGCAGCTTTTTCTTTCTGGTTATGTCGCCGCCGTAGCACTTTGCAAGCACGTCCTTGCGCATCGCCTTGACCGTTTCTCTGGCGATAACCTTGCTGCCGATAGACGCCTGTATGGG
>JAQVME010000190.1 GCA_028703745.1 Clostridia bacterium | reverse complement strand
AACCCCAGCTTTCCAAGCAGCTCGCCGCCGAAGCTTTGCGGCGCTAATGCCATTGCTAGCAGAAGGTTCATACAGCCTATTTCGTCCGAATCATAATATATGGCGGCTGCTTTGTCGAGTACGCGTGACAGCTCCCTGCTGAATTTCATAATAACAGACCTTTATTACAGAGTTTTTGACAATTCAATCAAATATTTCTTAAGTCCGTCATACAAATCTTCATTCCGCAAGGCGTATTCTATATTGGCTTTTATATAGCCGAGTTTGTCTCCGATATCGTAGCGCAACCCTTTGAAAGAGTAGGCGTAGGCGCCTACGTCTTTTGCCATAAGCTCTATTGCCGTGGGCAAATAGACCTCTCCGTTCGACGCTGCCGGTGTCTGCCTGATGAAATGGAATATATCCGGAGTAAGCACAAACCGTCCCAAACTTGTGAGGGTTGAGGGCAGTTCTTCCAGCTTTGGCTTCTCTTTGAAACCGAGTATTTCTGTGTATTGACCCTTTATTTTGCCGGGGACTATGACGCCGTACTTCGTTGCCTCCTCTCTCGGTTGAGGCTGTACGCCGACTATGGTTAGTCCGGTGGTTTCGTAAGCGTCAATTAGCTGCTTTGTGACGGGATATTCGGGGTTGTAGATAACGTCATCGCCGAAAAGCACTGCGAAGGGCTCGCCTTTTACGAAGCTCTCGCAAAGCTCGATAGCCTTGCCGGTACCCAGCATTTCTCTCTGACGGATATAGCAAATATTGACCTTTTCGGACAGCTCGTTCATTACCTTGATTTGATCGTATTTGCCGCTTTTTGCCAGCGCGCTCTCAACCTCAACGTTGCGATCAAAGTGGTCGGCAATGTTGTTTTTGTTGCGGCCGAGAATAATGCACACGTCCGTGATGCCGCTTTCTACACATTCTTCCACTATATATTGTATCGAGGGAACGTCTACAATAGGCAACATTTCTTTTGGCATAGCCTTGGTTGCCGGTAAGAATCTTGTGCCATAGCCTGCTGCGGGAATGATAGCTCTGGTTACTTTCTGCATCTATTACACCTCTCTTGTCTTGTAACTTTATTATAAACCACCATGCTGTTTTATGCAATACTTATCTTTCCACAATATGGCATAGGCGCATAATTAATTTATGAAAACAACGCCTGAATATGCCTAATTCAATTGACAGAATATTTTTGCTGTTGTAGAATACTAAATACATATACGAGGGTGGCGGAATTGGCAGACGCGTATGATTCAGGTTCATATTGGCGACAGTGAGGGTTCAAATCCCTTCCCTCGTACCACCCATGTTTATACTCGCGGTTGTGCTGGAATCGGCAGACAGGCATGACTAAGGATCATGTGTCTTAGCGACGTGCAAGTTCAAGTCTTGTCAACCGCACCACGAAAGGGCATTTGTTCGTAATGAACGAGTGCTTTTTCAATGTTTTAGCGACGGTAGCCGCGCGCTATACCTTATAGAATCATTCCCCTTGGAAAAAAATATAAAAGCGCACACCCCCGCGGGGTATGCGCCTTATTCTTTGTGATTATCGCAATTTTCTTTAAGATAGAATTATTTATTTTCTGATGACGACCTAGCCTTCAAATCCTTGTAAGCCTTGTAGTACTGTGAAATATAGTCGTTCTTGTAAGCTTTATAATATTTGTCAAAGTATTCGCTTATGGCGGCAGTATCCTCGCTTTTTACGGGGGTGGGTTGCTTCTCCGGCGCGATTATTGTTTGCTTTTCTTTTTTCATAAAGCCTCCGCTAATATACATTTGTTTATATATAAAGTATATTAACATACAGCGCGCAAAATTGCAAAGATTTTTTCATCAAATCGTACACAATTTTGTTGGTTTCGCCAATAATCTGTTAGCGTATACCGATATTGCTTGTTTTTTTAAGCGCTGCGGATTATTTCGACGGGCTTTTTCTTGAGAATTTTTATGAGCGGCAAGGCGCATCCTGTTGTGGCAATAAACAGCGCAAGACCCAGCATTGTGAGTACGGTATTGTATTCTATGTAGAACAGCTTGATCGTGACTCCAATTTCGATCGAATTCAGGAACGCCGCTCCCGCGAAGCTTACGCCTACAGCTATCGCCGAGGCAATCAACGCAATAAGCAGGCTTTCAGCAAAGAATATGAGAAATACGTCGCGGTTCTTTGTGCCCATGGCGCGTAGTATGCCGATAGCCTTCTTCATATTCGAGATGCTGAAAGAAATAAAATTGAACATCATCAGCAAACTGAATACTCCGAGTACCAGGCTTGCCAACAAGCCTATTTTTTTGTAAAAATCCGTAAGCTCCTTCACCATATAAATATCGTCAGAAATGCGTCCCTCGATACCGAAATATACGTTTTCGGCTAAGTTCTCCTTGAAAGAAAAGCGTAGCAGCTTCAGGTCTTGCCTTTTGTTGCCCGATAGCCTTGTCACCATGGCGCGAACGCGCTCGTCACCTCTCCCCACGCTATAAACGGTTTCGTCCGATACAAAAACATATTCTTTGTAAAGCACCTTGCTAATAACAGCAGTGCCTTCAAGCACATAATAACCCACGACAGAATATCCGTCGCGGGGGCTATCCTCCTCCGGAGAAATAGGATACTTGTCGGCAATAACGCGTACCGTCATCCCGTTAGCTAAATAATTGGTCATATCCTCGAGCGTGACATCCCAATCTCCGGTATGGTTTTTTATGTATTGTTCGATAAACTCTTTCGACAGGATTATTTCGTTATTCTGCAGCGCGCCGCTTCCCACAACTCTGGTTATACCAAATCCGAGTTTGGTCGCATTGTCCGCCGTTTGACCCCAGTATTCTATCTCCTTATTCTCTGTAGTCTCATTAAAGCCCCTGTAATCCTTTTCATCGTATTGCATGTTGATGTTTATGTCAAAATTTCCGTCAAAAAATACATCAATATACTGTTGCGAAACAAAAATGCTGCTGTGATGCGAAAAAGAAACGGTCTCGGACAGCTTATAATCAAACTCTGAATATTCGCGGTCTTGCTCCAGTGTCAGGCTTTCGTATTCAAGTTCTTTTAAGCTTATATATTCCTCTCCTAAATGTGTGTCGATTATTCCCACAACTTTCAAACGTTTGCCGTAGCTGGTTATTGTCAAAACCTTGTTGATTATATCAGAATAGTCTTTTACTGTTCTGCCGTTGTAGCCGTATGTTTCCAGACTTTCATACAAATACAGCGGCAACGCAATTTCATCAAAGCTCGTAGGCAACCTTCCCGCAAGAAGCTCAAAACCGTAGTCCGAAAATATCGTCTCGTCCATAAGAGCGTATTGAATCTCGCCTCTATAATAATAATAGTCGGGATAGTAATTGTACAGCTCTCGTATACTCGTCCAACTCTCGTCGCCTCTGCCATAGATAGGCGCAAATTTAAAGCTGCTGTTGCTGTCCTCAATCAATTCTTTGTTAGCCATCGTCATGATGTGATATTCCGCCGTGACGCTTGTGGAGCCCAGAGGTTTTTGGGTGAAAGCTACAGTATCAATAGAATTCTCGTTATAGGCGCGAAGCGCTACCTTATCCCACCGGTAATAAACAAAAATCATTCCCATTACGAACGATATCAGCGTAA
>JAQVME010000189.1 GCA_028703745.1 Clostridia bacterium | reverse complement strand
CGATTATCACATAAGTACCCTTCATAATGTCCGAGCTGCGATAACTGAATGCCATCTGTTGCCCCGTCCATTCGAGCGGCAATTGCTTGTCCATGTCGAACACGTATACCTTGCGGGTCAATTCCGATATTTCCTTTCCGAAGCAACCGCCGTTCATGCATACCGCGCCGCCCACGGTGCCGGGTATGCCGCTAAGCTTCTCGAGTCCGCTCAGCTGTTTTTCGGCGGCAAGCGCGGCTATCTTCGCCAAGCTCTCGCCGCTACCGCAACAAATGGTATTGCCGCGTATATCTATGCCTTTGAGCTTCTCCGTGGAAATGACGATTCCGTCATACCCCCCGTCAAGTACCAATATATTGCTCATTTTGCCGACGATAACGTATTGTTGCTTCTCATCGGCAAAGCGTCCGCTTAGGCTCTTTAGCTCCGCCATAGAAGACGGACAAACGACTTTGCGCAGCATACCGCCGGCTTTCAGCGGAGAAATTTTTGAGGTGTCAAGCTCGTGGTATAAAGCGTCCGGAGTATTCATTATACCCTCATATCAAGAAGTAGTCAACACGGCTTTTTTGCCTGCCGCCTTGCTTGTACTATGATATTATGACGGGTATATCTTTATGCTTTATTTGTCCTCTTCCATTCTCTTGTTGACGATCTGCGAAGCCCTATGTCCGGATATCTTGAGTCGGTAATCTCTTGTCGCTACCTCCACTACCACCGCCACGTTCCTGCCTGCATTGACGGGAATGAGTAGTTTCGGTATCTTTACGCCCAGAATATGCGTATACTTTTGTACGTTACCCACTCTCTCATAGCTTTTTTCGTCGTCCCATTTTTCCAGCTCAATGACCAGCCCTACAGCCTTGTTGTCGATAATAGAACCCTCGCCGTAAATAGCTTTTATGTCGATTATGCCTACGCCGCGTATTTCCATAAAGTGCTTAATAATCTTCGGCGAAGTACCCACGACGGTATCGTTTATTCTTTTTAAGATTACGGAATCGTCGGCGACAAGTCTATGTCCACGGTATACCAGTTCCAAAGCCGTCTCGCTCTTGCCTATGCTGCTTTTGCCGGTGAGCAGTACGCCCGTGCCATAAATGTCTAGCAACACGCCGTGCGCCGTTTCTGTCGGACCTAGAAGGTCGATAAGGCAGTTTGAGATGTCCTCGGTGACCTGTGATGTTTTTTTGCTGCTGACGAACACGGACTTTTTGTATTTTTTTGCCGCTTCAATTATTTCTTCTGTGGGCTTTATGCCGCGGGAAATTACCACACAGGGAATGTCGCATTGAAAAAAACTGTCCAGATATTCTGTATTCTGCTGAAGAAAGCCTATTTCCGGACGCCCCATAACCTGCACCCGCCTTTCAGCAAAGTCCTTTTTGTAGCCGGCAAGCATAAGTCCCGGTCGGTTGACGGTAAGCGAACTCAAGCGAACTCCGCTCATTGCGTTATAAAAAATCTTTAGAGCGCAACAGTTCGCAAATTCCTCTTCAGTCAAGGTAATGAAATTCTCGCTTTTTTCCATGGTTCACTCCAAAAATCCGTATTTGCTTATGATATACGCCACTCCGTCGTCCTCATTCGAGGGCGCAATGATATCCGCAGCCGCCTTTGCCTCTGCGCTGCCGTTGTCGACAACGACGCCAAGTCCCGCGTATTCAATCATTGCAAGGTCGTTCAGCGAATCGCCGATGCAGATTACTTCGTCGCTGCCAAAGCCGTATTTTTCGGCAAGCCGCTTGACGGCAACACCCTTGTTCGCCATAATCGGCACTATTTCTACCATCCACTTTTTTGAGGTATTGAACAGAAATTTGTCGCCGAATTTCCGTTTGAAGTCCTCAATAAGCGGCTTGACTTTTTGTTCGTCGGTTATGACCATCATTTTCAGAGGGCACAACTTTTTTTGCCCGATGAAATCCGACAGCCCGTACCCCAGAATTTTATATTCCACTCGGCTCAATGCGGCGTATCTCTTGCTGTAGTTTGTATCCTCTTTGACGTAGAAAAAGTTCTCGTCATAGATGTGATAATACAGCCCCAAGCTCTCAATGTACTCGCCCAGCCTACGCGCGTCGGCAAAGTCCGCCTGCGTACATTCGAGGATTTGCGCCGTCTCGATGTCCGCCGTTATGGCGCCTTGATAAGTAATAACCTCGCCCTTCAAACCAAGGTCGCGGCAGTAAGGCAATACCGCGGCGGTCATTCTCCCCGTTGCGATGACGAACTTGCCACCGCTTTGAATATATCTTTCAAGTACACTCCTGAAATAATCGGAATAATACCTTTCTTTGTTGAGCATAGTATCGTCACAGTCGGCCACTATCATTTTGTATTTCATATTCTTCCTTTAATTATATATCATCCGTACGTTTCTTTCTATAGGTTTTTAAAAAATTCAACTATATTTTGCGCGGCGGTGCGGGTTACGCCTTTCACGGAGGCAAGCTCCTCCGCCGTAGCCGTCTTTAGTCTGGCAATATCCCGGAAGTGAAGCATCAGCTTGCGAGCCGTAACCTCGCCTACCCCGTCTATTTGTTTTAGTTGACTTTCGGTCTGTCTTTTGAGCCGCAACTTTCTGTGGTGTTCGATAGCGAACCTGTGCGCCTCGTCCCTTATTCGCACAAGCAGTTTCAGCGCCAGACTGTCCTTCGGCAGCAGCACGCTTTGGCTCTCGGCGGGGAAAAACACTTCCTCCTCGCGCTTAGCAAGGCTTATTATCTCGATATCGCTAAGCCCCGAAGCCTCATAGACCGTCATCACCGAAGACAGCTGTCCCTTGCCGCCGTCGATAATAATCAAGTCGGGCTTTTCCGAAAAACTGACGTCGGTATCGCCGCTATTCAGCCGTTCAAACCTTCTCTGCAACGCTTCCCGCAGACTGGCAAAATCGTCCGAGCCTTTTACCGTGCGAATTTTGAAGTGGCGGTAATGCTTCCTTGCGCTTTCGCCGTCAATAAACACTACCATACTCGCCACCTTGTCGCTACCGCTGATATTGGATATATCATAGCACTCCATACGCCTCGGCGGTCTTTTCAACGAAAGCAATTCATAAAGTTGTTTGACGCTGCCCGTCGTCAAATCCTCCTTGCGAATAAGCATATTTGCTTGCTTTTCCAAATAATCCGTTGCGTTACCCAAAGACGTTTCGACAAGCTGTCGGCGTATGCCCCCCAAAGGGCAAATTATGTTCAGCTTGCGCCCCGCCTTCGACGATAAATAATCGTTTAGCTCCGCTTCAAATTCAAACGGTTCGGAAATGACTATTTCAGAGCATAGAAGCGGGTTCTTGTCATAGTATTGTATAACAAACGATGACAGAGCGCTTTCGCTGTTTGTGTCGTTAAGCACAAAACTCTCGCTGCCCAGCAGTTTTCCTCCGCGCACGGCGCTTATGTTCACCACCGCCAGCATGCCGTTTGTGACAAAGCTGAAAATGTCGAGGTCCAGCTCGAGCTTAAACGGCATCGTCTGCTTACGTACAAGTTTGCCCAGCATTTCCAGCATATCGCGGTAGTGCTTCGCCGCCTCAAATTCCTCTTCGGCGGCGGCGGCAAGCATCTTTTCGCGGAGCGACTGCTCCAGCTCTTGATTGTTTCCGCCG
>JAQVME010000188.1 GCA_028703745.1 Clostridia bacterium | reverse complement strand
CAGAGGCATCTACACAAGAAAGAATGCCTTTGTTTGTTTCAACTTCCTCAGCGTTGACGGAGCCTTGAACGTCCTCATGAAGAAGAAGTCCTTCGTCACCTGCTGCGAGGACGGCGACGTACAGGTTATCGGCGCGCCGGAATACGGCGTGCAGCTCAATGATATTATGGCGGTTTTGCAGGATATGCTTACCACGCTATAAAAAACAAATCCAAAAATGGAAAGAGACTGCAAAAAGCAGTCTCTTTTTTTGTTGACGTTTCTGTTTATAAAAAAACTTTTTGTGCAATTCTTAACAATAGCCTTTTCGGCAGACACTTCGCCACAGCCATAACAAGCTTATTGGAAGCGCCTGATGCGACAATCTGAGGCGGGTTGTTTTTTTCGCAGACCCGAACTACGGTTCTTGCTACCTCTTCGGCAGTCATTCCTCCCTGCTCTATCTCAAAAAGCCGTCGCGCCGCCTTGTGCATTGCCTCTCCGCCGCGCTGACAAATCTCTCGTTTGAACGAAAATGGCGTAGCCGTACCGCCGGGACAGACAACGCTTAGCCTTATATTTCGCTCCTCAAGCTCCATCTGCACCGTATGAAAAAACATTTCCAATGCGGCTTTGGACGCGCAATAATACGGGTCGTACGCTATGGGAACAGACGACGCGACGGAACTGATTGCTATTATTTTGCCGCCGCGCTCTTGCATCGCAGCCATAGCCGCTTTTACGGTAGTAATAACTCCGAAGAAATTTACCTCAAAAAGATAGCGGTAGCGGCTCTCCTCGACATATTCTACAGGACAAGCCATACTGAATCCCGCGGAATAAACAATAACCTTCAAATCGCCTTCGGCTGAGGCTTTTTTTACGGCATTCAAAATAGCTCCGTCAATAGAAACATCTGTCTCAATGCTGAATACTCTCTCGTCGGGGCAAGCTCTTCTTGAAGCGTTAAAAACCGTATAACCTTTCTGCAGGAGCAGTCTTGCGGTAGCAAGCCCTATGCCGCTGGAGCCGCCAATGACCAACGCAACCTTCTTATTCATAAAGCTAATTTGTGAAGTAACAGCAACAATTATTCCGTTCTGTCTATATAGATGACGGCTATTGTCACCTCCTCATATTGCTTTTTATAAAAGCTGCTCCATCGATAAAAACCGGTATACGTTATGTAATAGGCGTCGATGCCCATCATATAACTCGCTACCAAGCCTGCAGGATTTCCGGATATTGATATTTCGGGTTGTACGCCAACCGCGGCATCAAGCCGCATTTCAGGAATATCCCCGACAAAAATAAGCGAGCCATCTTTGTCGTCATCAATGTCGCTTGACCTTCGGCTTTTTGTCATATCGGAAACCGGATACTCCTCTCCGTCTACCATCACAGAGAAATCAGGCATCATGAAAAAGCTGTAATTAGCGAGATTAGATGCCTTCTCGTTACCGCCTTCATACAGCCTTATGGTAATACTGTACATCTCATCACGGAAAACAAAATCCTTAATGGCTTTTTCTGTGGCGTCTTGATAATATTTCAAACTTTCTTCGCCGTTCATTCTTCGCCAGCCGCTTGTGTTGTTGTAATAATTCTCTATGATGGCTACGTAGGGCGCAATATTGAGGCTGCCGGCAAAGAAGTTTGGCACGCTGGAAAAGGTCAATTCCCGCAAATCAATTTCGTACTCTAGCGCGGGGTTGAGAATATTTACCGTTAGTTCATATTCCGCCTCACCATAGCAGGATAATATTCTGAGTACGCTAACGCCCGCACTTTCGCCGTAAAAATAGTCTTTGACCTTGTTATAATATAAGCTGCCCGAAGAATTCTCTATTACGTAGTGATAATCCTTCAGCGTGCTATCGCCCACCAACATGACCTCAGGTCTGAAATGCTGGTTTTCGGCTCCCCCGATGTAGTTTTCGGTAACCATAACCATAATATCCACAGCGCCGTTATTTACTGTCCTTTCTTCGAAATGGCTGTAGCCCGAGTTGCTGTCCGCCTTCTTTTCTCTGCCGCTGATATACGGCACGCTGATGCTCTGAGGAGCAGTTTTTGTAATAGTAATTTCTGCGGCGCTGCCCTCAACCTCGCGGTATTCGTATGCATAGCCGCCTGTGAAGTCTTCCTTATAGCAATATGCCAGATATATTTGCGCAGAGGTCTTTTCCGGATCGAACTGATACGAGACGCCGTTACTAATATAAGTGTTGAACCTGCTAGCGACTGAGTGCATGCCCTTGACATATCGGTGATATTCTGTTTCGCCGTTATACTTTATGAACGGCGTCACAGTGCCGTCAATGGGACTTGCATTTTGATAATTTACGATAACGTCTTCTTTGTCGCCGTTTGTGAAAACGTGCTTAGCAGTAAAGAAACTCATAAAATGTATGCCGATATCAACAGCGTCAAGCTCGGCTTTGCCTTCGGAGAACGACGCTCCGAGACTGAACTCTATGCCTTCATAATTGTTTTTTACGGGTACGCTAAAGGGCACGTTGCGGCTTACCGCGCCTGACTGCAGTATACAAGTATAGTTGAAACTGTTTGTAAGAATGGTATCTGCGAGCTGGTTGGGCGCGTAAAAATGCTTTTCGCGCACGCCGCTCTCGCCGCCGCTCCAGCTTGACGTGAATTTGTCATTGTCTGCCGACAAAAGTGTACTCTCGGAGTACACCTTTGCCACAAGTATATAATCGCCGTTGCCTTCAGCTTGATTGACTTTTTGGCGTCGGGCATCAAGCAGTTCAAATTCCACCCTGTCGGGAAAACCGCCCGCCTGCACCTTTACGTTAAATTGCCCATTGATTGCTTTGCCGCCTGCACTTGCGGATACTTCTATGGTATATACGCCTGTTTTGTCAAAGGTAAAGTCGGAATATACCGTGCCGCTTGAGGGTATTTGCACGGTTGCCACGCTCTCGTCGTTATAGAATATTTCGAATACGGGTTTCCTTGTCGTGGACACGTTATATCGTATAGTGTTGAAATCTATATTGTCGAACAGAATATAGCCCTTTTCCGCGCTGTCCGAAACATTGGAATAGGCAGGATTATAATTGAGGTTTGAAAGGTCGAAGAAAGGCGTAGTCGTCATATTGTTGCCATTTGGGTCCCCGTTTCCGCGGTTTTTGGGCTCATCACACGCGTATAGAGCGCAAAAAAGGAGTATGGGTATTGTTATAATGAGTATCGTTTTTATTTTTGTCAACATCTTTTTCATAATACCATTATACCATACTCAATACGCCCGCGCGATAAAGCTAAGTGAAAATTATTGTAAATACTATGCCGTCAGTCCTTTTTGGCTTCTTCGGTCTTTTCCTTTTCGTCAAGAACCTTTTCGACCAAAGCTGCTCTTGCTTCGGCCATTTTTTTGCCTACCGCCGACATTGCTTTCATACCGACAAATATCGCCAATGCTATGATAACAAAATCTATGACAGTCTGAATAAATATTCCGTAAGTCAAAGCAATCTCAGGCTTAATTATATTTTGCGCTCCGTCAAGCACGGCTTCTTTCATTACCCATTTTGCCTCTGATATGTTGACTCCGCCTATGATGCCGATTAAAGGCATAATGATGTCTTTTACTAGGCTTGCAACTATTTTTTGGAAGGCGCCGCCGATAATAATACCGATGGCGAGATCCAGAATGCTTCCGCGCTTAATAAAC
>JAQVME010000187.1 GCA_028703745.1 Clostridia bacterium | reverse complement strand
ACAGAGTAGCGCGCCAGGCGGTGATGAAATCGCTGCAATACGCTTATGTCGGCAGAAAGCTCAAGAAGAGAGATTTCCGTCAGCTTTGGATCGCAAGAATCAACGCCGCGGCAAGAATCAACGATATTTCTTGCTCACGTTTGATGTTCGGACTCAAGCAGGCAGGGGTGAGCCTAAACCGAAAGATACTTGCGGATATAGCAGTAAACGACGGCGCGGCCTTTTCCACTCTCTGCGAGACGGCAAAAACCGCTCTTGCAAAATAGTAAAAAAACGAATTGCCGCCGTCACAATGACGGGGCAATTTTTTTATAGGAAGCCAATGACCATAAATTCGACCCAAAACGCCAAGGTAAAAATGCTCCGTGCCCTAAAAACAAAAAAAGGCAGGGAGACTTACGGCTGTTTTTGTATCGAAGGCGTCAACCTACTGAAGGATTTGCCGTCGGGCACGAAGGTCAAGGAGCTTTTTATCAGGCAGTCCGATTATGCCGGACTGGCTTTTTTGGAAGAGAGGCTGGGGCTGAGCGCAGAGCTTATTGCAGACGGCATTTTTGACAGCGTATGCGACACCATAAATCCCAGCGGCGCCATAGCTTACGCCGAAATACCCGAATATAATAATGTAGAGGGTAGTACAGTATGTTTGCTTTGCGGTATTTCCGATGCAGGCAATATGGGCACGATTTTTCGTACGGCGGCGGCGAGAGGCATCAAAACCTTGCTTTTGTACGGAGATTGCGTAGACGTATTTTCGCCGAAGGTAATAAGAGCCGGTATGGGCGGAACCTTTTCTGTGAACGCGGTCGCGGTTGACGACGGCAGGCTGGACGGACTTCTCGAAGAGTATACGCTCGTTGGATTAGACGCCGGCGGAACGCCGATATACGATCACAAAAGAAAGGAAAAAACAATAATCGCGGTCGGCAGTGAGGCGCACGGGCTTCCCGCGAATATCAAGATGAGGTGCGCGGAGATACTTTCGTTGCCTATGACGGGCGCGGTAGAGTCGCTTAACGCGGCGGTAAGTATCTCGATAGCAATGTATCTATTATAAAAATATAAGAAAAAGGAGTGAAGGTGAAATGTCAGGACATAGCAAATGGGCAAACATAAAAATTAAGAAAGGCAAGACGGATGCCGCCAGAGGCAGCGTTTTTACCAAAATCGGACGAGAATTAGCAGTTGCCGTAAAAAGCGGCGGCCCTGACCCCAACAACAACTCGAGATTGAGAGACGTTATCGCCAAGGCAAAGCAGAGCAATATGCCAAACGATACCATTATCCGTTCCATAAAGAAAGCCAGCGGCGAGCTAGGCAGCGTAAATTACGAAGATATGGTATATGAAGGCTATGCGGCCGGCGGAGTGGCGGTTATCGTAGAAGCTCTTACCGACAACAAAAACAGGACGGCGGGCGACGTCAGACATATGTTTGACAAATACGGCGGCGCTATGGGCGCGACCGGTTGCGTTTCGTATCTTTTCAATAAAAAAGGCGTCATAATCGTCGAAATGAAGGATATGAGCGAGGACGACATAATGATGCTGGCTCTTGACGCCGGCGCCGATGACGTCATCACGGGAGAGGACGTATACGAGATTTACACAAAGCCGCAAGACCTTGAGCAGGTGCGTGGCGCCTTTGCCGATGCCGGATTGGAAATTCTGTCCTCGGATTTGGAATACATTGCCGACCTATATATCGACCCGCCGGCGGAAAACATATCCTCGATACAGAAGCTGCTCGAAAAGCTCGAAGAGAACGACGACGTGCAGGAGGTTTACCACAACGCCAATCTTCCGGAGGAAGATGAGGAGGAATAATGGTTAAGGATATATGCTTTGCCGCAAAGCAGGCGGCGAACGCCTTTATGAACGTTTCCGCCGCGCAAAAGAACGGCATTCTTGAAGGCATAAAACAACAAATACTGTCGAACGTATCAAGCATTATTAAACACAACGCTGTGGATATAGCGCTTGCGCAAGGCGCCGGCAGAAATGCCGCCTTTATTGATAGACTTACGCTAAATGATAAGAGAATACGGGCTATGTGCGACGGGCTTGACGCGGTTGTCGCGCTTGAGGACGCCGTAGGCAAGGCGGAGGAAGAATACCTTTTGCCCAGCGGTCTGAACGTAAAAAAAGTGCGTTCACCCCTTGGCGTTATCGGCATAATTTATGAGGCGCGCCCAAATGTCACCGTTGACGCGGCGGCGCTTTGCATAAAGTCCTCGAACGGTGTAATACTCAGAGGCAGCAAGGACGCGTTGAATTCCAACCGCTATCTTGTATCATTAATGAAAAAAGTGCTGGCGGAGCAGGGCTTTGACGCCGCTCTTGTAGGCTTTATCGACGGCGCCGACAGGGCATTGACACAAGAGATGCTCTCGCAGGAAGGGCTGATTGACGTTGTCATTCCCCGCGGCGGAGAGGAACTGAAAAAGTTCGTTTTGCAACACGCCGCCATGCCCGTAATAGCTTCCTCGGGCGGCAACTGTCACGCTTATGTGGAAAAAACCGCAGATTTTGACATGGCAACAAAAATAGTAGTCAATGCCAAGATACAGCGCCCGTCGGTATGCAACGCGCTCGAAACCTTGCTTTGCGACAAAGACATCGCCGCGGAATTTCTGCCGAACTGCCTTGCTGAACTTCATAGCCTGGGCGTAGAAATCAGAGGCACGGAAGAGGTGAAGAGCGTATATCCCGCGACGAAAGTAATCGGCGCGGAGGAATTCTACACCGAATACAACGATATGATAATAAAAACCGCGATAGTAGGCGGTATAGACGAGGCAATACGGCACATAAACACCTACAGCACCAACCATAGCGAGGCAATCATAACCCGCGACGAGCGCAAAGCCAATTAGTTCGCTAGAAGAGTCGATTCCGCCGCTGTTTACATAAACGCGTCGACGAGGTTTACCGACGGTTTTGAGTTGGGACTGGGCGCCGAAATGGGCATTTCCACACAAAAACTTCACGTAAGAGGTCCGATAGGTCTCAAGGAGCTGACCTCGCTAAAGTACGTGGTAACAGGCGAAGGACACGTCCGGCAATAAGTATTTCGGTTTCAAATGTTTGTGTATACGAATGAAAAGTGCTATAATTATATTCAAAATAACAAGAGGTAAAACATGCGAAAGATAGCAGTATTAACAAGCGGAGGCGACGCCCCCGGAATGAACTCGGCAATAAGAGCCGTAGTGCGTTACGGTGTTGCCCAGGGGTTGGAGGTCTACGGCATAGAAAGAGGCTATTGCGGCCTCATAAACGGTTATATAAAAAGGCTGGACAACCGTTCGGTATCAGGTATTATACAGCACGGCGGCACAATGCTAAAGACGGACAGATGCCCCGAATTCCTAGAAAAAGAGTACCAGCAGAAGGGCGTGGACGTCCTGAACGCTTACGGCATTGAAGGACTTATAGTAACCGGCGGAGACGGCTCCTTCAGGGGACTAAAAGATTTGCAACAGAATTTCGGCTTTTCTTGTGTAGGCATCCCAGGCACAATAGACAACGACTTGTCTTACACCGATTATACGCTGGGCTTTGACACCGCCGTTAATACAGTGTTATGGGCAGTAAACAACCTCAGAGATACTATGACCTCGCACGACAGAGTGTGCATAATCGAAGTAATGGGAAGAAAATGCGGCGATATAGCCGTGTACGCCGGACTTGCCGGCGGCGCGGAAATACTGCTTATTCCCGAGGTACCCGTCGACATCGAAAAA
>JAQVME010000186.1 GCA_028703745.1 Clostridia bacterium | reverse complement strand
CTGAAAGACCTTGATAAGGGCACGGTGAAATGGGGCAAGAACTTCGACGACTCGCTGGAGGAGCCTGAGGCTTTGCCCGGCAGATTCCCAAATCTGCTTGTCAATGGCAGCATGGGCATAGCCATAGGTCTTTCGACAAAAATCCCTCCCCACAACCTCACCGAGGTTATCGACGGGGCAGTAGCTCTCATCGAAAATCCCAATATAAGTCTTTGCGATATGATGAATATCGTCAAGGGTCCGGATTTTCCCGGCGGCGGCTACATCGAAAGAAGTAACCTAGAAGAGCTTTATACCACGGGCAAGGCGCAGATAGTAATGGGCGCCAGACACGATATAGAAATAACCGACAACAACAAACAACAGATAGTCATCACCGAAATCCCCTACAATGTCAACAAAGCCGACCTTCAGCAGCGCATTTTGGATTTGCGTGATTCGCTTACAGCAAAGAACGGCAAGAACGACAATATACTCGCAGGTATTACAGAAATACTTGACGAGTCGGACAAAAGCGGAATTAGGATAGTGATTAAACTCAAAAAAGGCGAAGACCCGAAGAAAATAGTTGAGTTCCTTTATAAAAAGACTGATTTGAAATGCAATTTCAATGCCAATATGGTGGCAATAGCAGACGGCAAGCCCAGACTTATGGGTCTTCTCGAGATACTGCGTTATTACATACGGCACCAAAAAGAGGTTGTGCTCAACAGGAGCAAGTTCGACCTCAATATCGCAAAAAAGAGGGAGCATATCCTAGACGGACTCATCATTGCGCTACCGAATATTGACGAGGTTATCGCCATAATAAAAGGCAGCAATTCGCGCACGGAGGCAAAACAAAAACTCAAGGACAGATTCGCGCTTACCGATTTACAGGCAGAAGCTATCTTGGAAATAAGGCTTGCAAACCTTACAAAAATGGAGGTCACGAAGCTCGAAAAGGAGCTTAAGGAACTCAAGATGCGCATAGCCGAACTGACAAAAATAATAAATTCCGCCAGAGAGCTATCCGAGGTTGTCAAAAGGGAGCTTATCGAGATAAGAAACCAGTACAAGACCAAACGTCTGACTTTGATTATCGACAGTGTAGACGACACTATCGTAGACCCTTGCGAAGCGGCATTGAAGGGCGGAAAATGCGGCTACGCCGTCGTAGACATAGAGGGCGGGTTGAAATTTCTCTCTCAAAGACAGTATATGAGTGTACACAAGGATGCCGAGTCCTCCGGATATGACGGACTGGCGAGGGCGGTAAGCTATGCCGACAAGGCGCAGACCACTCTTGTTTTCACAAATTTGGGGAACTGTCATAAGCTTGACACCGAGAACATCCCCGAGAGTAAATGGACGGACAAGGGGCTGCCACTAAGCGAGGTTTTTGTCGAGGCGTTGCCCGACGAGAAGGCTGTGGCGCTTATGACTGCCGAAGACAACGCGCGAGGTGAAGAAGAAGTATATATTTTCACCAAAAACGGTATGGTAAAGAAAACCTTGATGAAGGATTACATTGTCAACAAGGACTGCTATCAGGTCATGGTTCTGAAAGAGGGCGACGAGGTTATCGGTGTCGAGAAGAAGAAGGATATAGCCACGATTGTGTATGTAACCGACGACGGTATGTGCGTCAATTCTGAAACTGATGACATTCCGTTGCAAGGTAGAAAGGCGGGCGGTGTGATAGGTATTTCGCTGTCAGATGGGGCTTGTGTTATCTTTGCCGGGCAATGCGAGGGCGAAAAAGCCTTCGAAGGCGAGGGCATTGACTGTTTGGGAGAGCTGGCGCTCATCACGGACAAGGCCTACGGAAAGCGTCTTATTATTTCGTATATCGACGTTATGAAGAGGAATAGAAAGGGCTTAAAAGCCATAGACCTTTCAAAGGATAGTTACGGCAAGGTAGTGTTCGCTGGCATAGTTACGGAACCCTATAACATTGTTTTGGTAGACCAAAATAAGACATTTGCCGCAATCAACACCGAGGATATCGGCATTGAGGCAAGAACGACGAGAGGCAAACAGCTGCTTGGACTCAAGCAATGCAAGTTGGCGCTGCGCCAGCCGGAGGATGAACAAGTTTAATTATATTTAACCGCGATATTATTATATATTGACAAAATTTGATTATGATTATATAATATTCATATAAAATGAAGGAGCCCGCATATGAAGAAAATTATCTTGACCTCAACACTAATTGTTATTCTCAGCGTCTTTGCCTTTACGCTTATCGGTTGCGCCGACAAGGAAGAAACCGTAGGCATCGACCGCTTCGAAATACAAGAGCTTGTTCTCACCGAAGGAGACACCTTTGATACTTCAAAGGTCGTCATAGACTGTTACAAAACAGACGGTACGACCGCAAAGGTCACCAACAATCTTACGTTTGATAAAGCAGCGCTTGAAACAAAAATAGACGCTGAGGATGTATTATCCGAAAATTCTGCGGGAGAATACACTATTCCCGTATATCATATCGGAATGCATATAGGCGACCTCAAGCTCACCGTGAAAGTAAAGAGATAGGTTAATTTATGCTATTGTCAAAACTTGTAGGAGAAAGGACGAAAGAGAATCCTTCCGACGCACAGATACGCAGCCATGCTTTGCTTGTTCGTGCGGGCTTTATAAAATTGTTAACTAACGGCATTTGGTCGCTTGCTATGCCGGCGAAAAGAATATGCCAAAAGATAGAAAAGATAATCCGCGAAGAAATGAACGCTATTGACGGTCAGGAGGTCAGTTTCCCGGTGGTTATGCCCAGAGAACTTTGGGATGAATCGGGAAGGTATGCCTCCATAGGCGACGAAATGGTGCGCTTCAAAGACAGAAACGGCAGGGATATGGTGCTGGGTATGACTCACGAGGAAGCCGCCGTGCATCTTTGTAAACACTCGGTTGCCAGCTATCAACAGTTGCCTTTTATGATTTATCAGTTTCAGACGAAGTTCCGGGACGAGGCAAGGTCGAGGGGCGGGCTGATAAGAGTACGGGAATTCATTATGAAGGACGCATATTCTTTTCATATGAGCGGCAAGGACCTTGATGATTATTATGAGAGGGCGTATGCCGCCTACAACAGAATTTTTGCGAGGATAGGCTTGAACAGGTTTGTCGCCGTAAAATCCGACAGCGGCATGATGGGTGGCAGCGTAGCTCACGAATATATGCTTCTTACTCCGGCGGGCGAGGACACCATAGTGCTTTGCAACGATTGCGACTACAAGGCGAACATAGAGGTTGCGGAGACAAGCCGCAAGCCGCTTACAGACGAAGTTCCGTCGCAAGAGCTTTCCGAAGTCTTTACGGCAGACAAGACCGAGATTGAGGAGCTTGCAGCTTTCTTAAATACCGCCAAGCAAAGCATAATCAAGGCAGTAAGCTACAACATAAAAGGAAGCGACACGCAGGTAGTAGCTTTCGTAAGAGGCGACCTTGAAGTCAACGAGGCAAAATTAAAAAAAGTGCTGAAGAAGGACATCGTACCGGCGAACCTGGCAGATTCCCAGATGCTTTGCGCAGGCAATATCGGTCCGGTCAACCTTGACGGCAAGAATATGCTTTTGATATATGATGCTTCGCTGAAATCGGCGAAGAATATGACAGGCGGCGCTAACAAACCGCAATACCATTTGACGGGCGTGGATATCTCGAGAGACGTCGGGGTTGTGCAATTCTTTGATATAGCAAAGGTCACGGACAAGGATGTTTGCCCCGTATGCGGCGGCTTATTGCGTCTTGAGAACGGCATAGAGG
>JAQVME010000185.1 GCA_028703745.1 Clostridia bacterium | reverse complement strand
CACGCCAAGGCACAAAGAAAAGGTTGAGAGAAGCCACATAGAAGACCAAAAAAGGTACTATGACAAGCACAGTTACACCTTTTTTTGCCTTTGTTGAAAAAGATATTGTAAAAACGTGATTTGTGATATATAATCAAATAGTATTTCTTTCAGGGAAGGTGTCAGCATGAAACTAAAAGACAAAATCAAGAAGTTCGCAGCCGAGCACGAAGCAGTTTGGCAGTTCGTCAAATTCACTATCATAAGCTCTATAGCCGGCGTCACGGAAATTACTTCTTATACGCTGCTCAACAGCCTGATACTCAAATCTATGAACACTCAGCCCTTCCATTGGTGGATATTCCACTATTCCGGCGGAGTTGCCGGAGGTCTGGGAACCATGATTGCCTTCTTAGTGTCTACGACACTGGCGCAAATAGTATCCTTTGTCACAAACCGCAAAAAAACCTTTGACGCCAACAATAACGTTGTTTTCAGCGCGATTATGTACACCGTGATGGTTCTCGTAATAATCTGCCTTCAGACCTATACCGGACCTCTGATGGTTGTGGCTATTGACAAGCTGATAAACAATCCCGGCATCAGCGGTACACTCGGAAAGCTCATCTGGATGTTCCTGTCCTTCGTAATTATCTTTCCCATGAACAAGTTCGTCATAATGCGAAGAAAGAAGCTGCCCGAAGCCGCCGAAGCCGCTCCGCAGGAATAACGAAAAACGACCAACGATAAACGAAAAACTATGGATAGTTTTTAACGAAAAACGCTCAACGAAAAACGAAAGCCGCCTTAGAGGCGGCTTTTTTGACGGTGTTTTCTTAAAATACTATTGTTTCAAAACCTTGACGATTTCTCCGATAAAAATTTTGTGATAATCGTTGTCATAAAAGTTCTCTGTCTGCGCGTCGACAAAATTCTTGTTGTCGAAGGCGGAATGATAGAGCTTCCGACAAACCAGCACCAATTCGGCTTCCTGATAGTAGACCGCGCCGCTATCGAATACCGGCGTCAGATTGGCTGCATTGGCTTTGTCGATATCCCTGCCTGACCTCGAGCCGCCTATTTTGTGCGGCGCCTTGTTCTTTCCGAAGAAGTTAAGCGAAAAATATTCCTGCTTCTCCACAAAGCCTACGGTATACCTGGTGGGTCTGATATAGACTGTCGCCACGTTCTTTTCCCAAAGCACGCCCAGCCCGCCCCAACTTGCCGTCATCATATTGTGTTTTTGCTCGTCGCCGGCGGCAATAAGCATCCATTCTTCTCCGATAAGTTTGAACGGATTGAGTTGTAAGTCTTTGATACTGATTTCTTTTTGCATTCTTTCTACCCCTATATATTATTTTTATTTAATGTTGCGTATGATACCGCCTCAATCCCCTCGTCTGCCATTCTTTTTTCGAGCTTACCGCTGAAAAGAAATTCCAGCTCGTATTGCCTCTTCTTCCACTCCTTCGTGAGCGCCGAAAACTCCCTGCAATCGTACGACGGATGCAAAAAAAGCTCGGTTACGCCCTCCCCCAAGCCCGTCACCGCGTCAAGGTAATATTTTTCCAGCGACTTATAATCGGCAATATCCTTCATTGGATACGGGTGCGTGATTATATCGTCGGGAAGCGCCGCGCCCATAAGCCTGCCGGTAAGGACGACTGCCTTATGCGCCACCTTTATTAAGGCAGGTGCCTTGCCCTTGAAATAACCGTCCAAAAAACCGCCGCGTTTCGGAAAGCGGAACGGCAGACGGTATTTCTTCGCCAGTCGGAAGGCATTGATAAAGAATAGTCTGCCGTTTATGCCGTACATAGTGCCGCAATGGTTGTCTATGTGGTCGGGGCGAACACCGCCGTTCAAGACGTATTCGATTTGCTTTTCGCACTCAAGCGTCACGTCTTTGCTTGTCGCGCCTTTCGCCAGCCTCGCGGTGTCAAACAGCAAATAGCCGTCCGCCATGAAGCTTTCCGCTGCAGAAAGTGACTTCCACGGCATTTCGGCAAAATCCGAATTGAGTGTAAGGTGCACACCGGGACTGATGCCCAGCTCTTTTGATATATACAGCGCCTCATCAGCTGCGCCTCCTACGGCAAGCAAACTTGTCGAGGTGATTTTCTTCGCCTTAAACAGCTCCTTAACGGCCTTGTTTGTTTCTTTGCATATGCCGAAATCGTCGGCGTTTATTATTAATTTCTTAGAAATCAAGGCTGTCCTCTTTTGATTGTTCTTGCTCTGCCTCTACCTCCGCGCCTATGTCTGTTTCGGCGATAGGTTCGGGGCGCGTGCCTGTCAGCGTGAATTTGACAAAGAATGATACTATTATGCCGAGAATGACCAGCGCGCACGGAAAGATAGTCAGCATAAACCTTGCGGCTTCGTCAGGGTGGTCGCCCGGCACCTTGCCGCTCTCAAAGCCGTATATCCTCGTTGCAAGCAACGTTGCCAGCGAGATGAAAAAGCCCGAAAGCCTGTTCATAAAGCCCATAGCGCTGGAGAAAATGCCCTCCCTCTTGACGCCGTAGCGCAAATAATCCTCGTCCATAATCTTTGCGCCTATTATGTCCATAGTGCTTATTACACCCGAGAAGCCCAGTCCGACAATGACACTGGCGCAGATTGCAAAAATCAGGCTATTGGCAAAATACATCGGCACAAAAGATATAGCCAGCGTGATAAGCGCCGTGCGCCATATGGTCAACGTTCCGAATTTTTTTACCAGCGCGCTCCAAAACACCACGCCGAATATAGCCACCAAAATCACCGAGCCCAGCACGTAAGTGCCCTGGCTATCGGGAACCTTCAGCGAATATTGAATAAAGAAAGGCACCGATGCCAGTACCAGACCCATAGCCGCGCTATAAAAAGCGTTGGCAACACCCGCCACCCAAAAGTTGCGTGTTTTTGCCATAGAAATGAGGGCCGGAAGAATTTTTACCTTTTCGCCGATATGTTCGGACTTTGTTTCGCGAATGCCGAGGGCCATATACAGCACCACAGCCAAGGCAAGCAGTCCGTACACCACCGCAGTAAGCGTATAGCCCAGCTTTGAGGTTATCATGGGAGTCAGCGCGATGCCAATAACCATGGCGACCAGCTGAAATATCTGGCGTATGGCGTTTGTTTTTGCCCTCTTCTCCTCTTCGGGGAACAGTTCGGGGAACAGCGCGCCGTAATTGGCGTTTATGAGGCTATCCAGAGTGCCCGTTATCAAATAAAATATTAGCGCCCATACAAACAAACCGCTCTTGTCCAGCCCCGCCGGCGGGGAGAAGAACAAGATGAAAAACAGTGTAAACAGCGGAACGCCCACGACAAGCCAAGGCTTACGGCGCCCAAAACGCGTTCTTGTATTATCGGATAGTATGCCGTATATGGGATTGTCAACGGCATCCACGAAGGTATAAATGAAAAGTATCAGCGAAAGCATTTCCATGTCAAGACCGAGCTTAAGAACATAAAATGCCGCAGCGAAGCCTCTGAACATATTTATCGGCAACGAAGTGCCAAACATGCCTATACCGTAACGGAAGGAACTTGTTCTTTGGGGTGTCATTAAAATTTCTCCTTGCGGTTATTTTTATAACTTGTATTATAACACATACGCGCGTACAAGTAAATATAGTAATAAAATATTCAATATTTGGCGGGCAATCTTACACCGTTCATAATAGTTGAAATGAATTTCTGATTGTGGTATACTAACCTTGTTTCTTGTTTAAGGAGATTTATGAACATAGTAATCATAGGCATCGGAAAAGTCGGCCGCACGCTCGTAGACCAGCTTTCAAAAGAAGGGCATAATATC
>JAQVME010000184.1 GCA_028703745.1 Clostridia bacterium | reverse complement strand
ACGGGCGGCAAATAAGCTATGACAAACTTCTGATAGCCACGGGTTCAACGCCGTTTGTGCCGCCTTTCAAGGGACTGGACGTGGTAAATAAAGTCCATACCTTTTATACCCTGAACGACGCGTTGGAACTAGAAAAGGCGCTGGCGCCGCACAAAAAGATGCTGATAGTCGGCGGAGGGCTTATCGGGCTAAAATGCGCCGAGGGAGTTTACGGCAAAGTTAAACAAATAACCGTAGTCGATAAAAGTCATAAACTGCTTTCGAGTATCCTCGACGACGAGGGCTCGCAAACGGTAAAAGAGCTTATGGAAAGTAAAGGAATACGGCTCAAACTGTCTGCCGATTTGACACAGTTCGATGAGAGTTGCGCGCAATTTGCCGACGGCAGCCGCGAGGAATTTGACATTCTTGTCATAGCAATAGGGGTGCGCAGCAACGCGGCGCCGGCAAAAGCCTCGGGACTCAATGTCAACCAAGGCGTAATCATTGATGCGCATATGCGCACAAGTGATGAAAATATCTATTCCGCCGGAGACTGCGCCGAGGGCTACGATATGTTGCTGGAAAAACAAAGAGTGCTGGCGCTGTTGCCCAATGCTTATATGCAGGGTGAGACGGCAGGACGCAACATGGCAGGAAAGAACGAAGAATATCTCACGGGCATACCTATGAACGCCATAGGGCTGTTCGGACTGCATATGGTATCGGCGGGCGTTTATGAAGGCGAGAGCGTGACAAAGAAAGCAGCCTCAAGCTATAAGCGTCTGTTTTTCGACGACAACCGCTTGAAAGGATTCATAATAATAGGCGATTGCGGCAGGGCGGGCATATATACCTCTCTTATCCGAGAGAAAATTCCCCTTTCAGAGATAGATTTCAGGCTGATTACCGACAGACCCCAACTTATAGCTCTCAACAAAAAACTTCTTACAAAAAAACTGGGAGGCAGGATATGATTATAGATGCGAAGAACTTGACTTTCGACGAGCTGAACGCTGCCATAAGACAAAGTGCCGACAGAGAAATAACCGTGAAGAACTGTTTTGGACAGCGTTATATCGGCACGGGAGTCGAGGATAAAGTAATAACAATTGAGGGAACGGCGGGCAACGCCACGGGCGCATATCTCAACCGCACCGATATACGCGTCAAAGGCAACGCGCAAGACGCCGTAGGCGACACCATGAACGAAGGTTTGATAGTCATCGAGGGCAACGCCGGTGATGCTACCGGCTACGGCGCTAGAGGCGGCAAGATATATATAAAAGGCAGCGTGGGTTACCGCGCGGGTATACATATGAAAGCCTACAAGGAGAAAAGACCGGTGTTGATTATCGGCGAAAGAAGCGGAAGCTTTCTCGGCGAGTATCAAGCCGGGGGATTTATCGTCGTGCTCAACCTCTCTGAGTTGCCGGGTAAGCTTGTGGGGAATTTTTGCGCAACAGGTATGCACGGGGGAAAGATTTTTTTCCGTACAAACAAGCCTCTTGAAATAAGCAGCGCATCGCTACTGACGAGAAAGGCAGAACAGGCCGATATGGAAGAAATTCTCCCTTACCTTGAGGAATACTGCCGACTGCTCGGCATTGATGAAAAAATCCTTGCCGACGATTATTATATGATAATTCCAAACACCGACAATCCTTACAAGCAGCTTTATACCTACAATTAAAGGCGGCGGCGCAAAATTTGCGCCGCAGTTATTATCTTTGTTTACAAATGTTCGCAAAAAGGTTATTATAATTATATAAATTTATATGGAGGGCATATGAATAATTTTTCTGTTGCTGAAGTCATAAAATTTGTCCGGGACAACGACGTAAAATTTATACGTCTGGCGTTCTGCGATATTTTCGGAGAATTAAAAAACGTTTCAATAATGCCGTCGGAGCTTGTCAAGGCGTTCGAAACGGGCATACCCTTCGACGCGTCGGCGATAAAAGGCTTTATGAATGTCGAGGAATCGGACTTATTCCTTGTGCCTGACGCTTCTACGATGTCGATATTGCCATGGCGCCCGTCGCAAGGCGGTGTAGTGCGGTTTTTCTGCAACATACGCATGCCCGACGGCAAGCCCTTTGAGGGCGACGGCAGATATCTGCTAACACAAGCCGTAAATTATGCCGCGTCGAAGGATTATACCGTCAAGGTAGGCACGGAATGCGAGTTCTATTTGTTCGAACTTGATGCAGAAGGAAAACCTACGCAGAAGCCTCACGATGATTGCGGCTACTACGATATTGCGCCTCTTGACAAGGGCGAAAATGTCAGGAGAGAGATTTGTCTGACTCTTGAAGAGATGGGGATATATCCGGAAATGTCGCACCACGAACAGGGTAGGGGGCAACACGAAATCGTATTCAAGTATAGCGAAGCGCTGAAGGCCGCCGACAACCTCGTCACCTTCAAATCCGTCGTTAAGGTTATTGCCGCAAGGAACGGACTTCATGCCAGCTTTATGCCCAAGCCTCTGCTTGGCTCAAGCGGCAGCGGATTGCACATCAACCTTTCGTTATCCCGCGAAAATAAGAACATCTTTGATTTGAAAGGTCAAACGAGGGGGATTTCAGAAAGCTTCGTTGCCGGCATAATGGACTGCATTGAAGAAATAAGCGTGTTTACGAATCCAATTAATAATTCATATGCCAGACTGGGCGAATACGAGGCGCCGAAATATGTTTCTTGGTCACGCGGAAACCGCTCTCAACTTGTGCGTATCCCGGCGGCAGAGGGTGACCTTCGCAGAATGGAACTTCGCAGTCCCGACCCTGCCTGCTCGCCGTATATCGCGCTGGCGCTAATTATTTATGCCGGTATGGAGGGTATAGACCGCAAGGCGGAGCTGGCGTCCCCCACCAATGTAAACCTTTTTGAGAGCGTCAAGGACACGAAGAATCTGCGGATCTTGCCGCGAACGCTCGACGAAGCAATCAAGAAAGCAGCCTCAAGTCAATTTATAAAGGCGCATCTTCCTGCCGCGACAATATCGAAATTCCTCAAATACAAGAGAGAGGAGAGCGATATATTTTTTGAAAGCGCCGACAGACACGGCGCCGAGATGGATTATTATTTCAACAGAATCTAAATAACACAACGCCGAAATATAGAAGGAGGTTATGGCTGATATGGATAGCGCTATGATAGTATCCGGCTCCGAAAAGAGCTTGGAAGAGCTTTGCAGCATACTGAAATCCTGCGGCATAACCCAAATAAGCATAATCAACAACTGCGCCGAAGCGCGCAGAGGTCTTGTTAACGGCGAAAAATCGGTAATAATCATCAATACTCCGCTTGCCGACGAGTTCGGCACGGGTTTTGCGCTCTACGCAACAAGAACAAACGCCGGTATTGTTATGCTCGCGCGCGCAGAGCTTGCCGAAGAGATATCATATAAAGTCGAGAATGAGGGCGTGATAGTAGTATCCAAGCCTATTCATAAAGCCGCGCTTATTCAAGCCGTGCGGCTGGCTATTTCTACGCACAGAAGAATAATGGGCGTAAAAAACGAAAATTTGCAGTTGCAGAGAAAACTCGAAGAAATGAAAGTTATCGACCGCGCCAAATGTCTGCTTATTCAATGCTTGTCAATGACCGAGCCTCAAGCGCATAGGTTTATAGAGAAGCAGGCGATGGACATGCGTATCAGCAAGACCTCCGTGGCGGAGGGTATCTTAAAGACCTACGAAACATAGAGCAACCAAAAATTCAAAAAAATAGCGAGGAAATATGGAAAACAAAAAACTGACCATGTCCGAGATACTTGTTTATTCCTTCGGATTGTTTGGAGTTCAAGTGATTTTCGGGTATTTGAACG
>JAQVME010000183.1 GCA_028703745.1 Clostridia bacterium | reverse complement strand
GGGTGAGGGTATCACGACGGAAATAGTTGATTATATAAAGTATGCAAAGGAAAAGGGCTGCGTTATTACCGGTCCGGAAAGTATGGATATAAGCCGTTTGAACGTGCTTAAAGGAGAATGAAATGGACGATTTGTGGTATAGCGAGTATTATACGCCGGACGTGCGGTTTTCTATAAAACTCACACGCCAGCTTCACTATGAAAAGAGTGATTATCAAGCAATATCGGTGTTTGATTCGGCAGAATTCGGTCGTTTTCTGACATTAGACGGCATAATGATGCTCACCGAACGTGACGAATTCATTTATCATGAGATGATTACTCACCCCGCCATGGCAGTTAATCCGCATATCAAGAACGTGCTGGTAATCGGCGCCGGAGACGGCGGCGTCGTGCGGGAGCTGACCCGATATAAGAGCATAGAACACATTGACATGGTAGAAATCGATGAACGCGTAGTGGCGGTATGCAAGGAGTATATGCCCAAAACCGCCTGCAAATTCGACGACCCGCGCGTCAGCCTCCATTTCCGTGACGGGTTGAAATTTGTACGGTGCACACAAAACAAGTACGATCTCATTATTGTGGATTCCACCGACCCGTCGGGACCGGGGGAAGTGCTGTTCACCAAGGAGTTTTACGGCAACTGCTACAAAGCCCTCAACGATAACGGCATCCTTATTAACCAGCACGAAAGCTCTTTCTATAAGGAGGATGCAAAGGCGATGCAGTATGCCCATAAGCGCATTTCCGGACTCTTTCCGCAAAGCTTCGTCTATCAAGCGCATATACCTACTTACCCCTCCGGGTACTGGCTGTTCGGGTTTGCCTCAAAAAAGCTGCACCCCGTCAACGACCTTTCTGCGGAAGAGTGGAAGACTCTAGGGCTTTCTACACACTACTACAATATAAACCTGCATAAAGGCGCCTTCGCCTTACCTACTTACGTGGAGGAAATGTTAAATGATGAATAAAAACGTTCAAACCTTTTTAGCTTGTGACGCCGATTATGACGTCGCCGATACTGTGCTGTTCGGTGTGCCGTTTGACGGAACGACCTCTTTCCGTCCGGGTACGCGGTTCGGCCCATCTGCCATAAGGAATCAGTCCTTCGGTATCGAGACCTATTCTCCTTATTGCGGCAAAGATCTTGCGGATTGCCGGATTTTTGACGGCGGAGATCTTGAATTGCCTTTCGGCAATACCGAAAAGGCGCTTGCGCTGACAAAAAGCTATACGGCAAGTGTGCTTGCCGACGGCAAGCGTTTTGTTATGCTGGGCGGCGAACACCTTATCACGCTGGGCGCTATACGCGCCGTGGCGGAGCTTTATCCCGAGCTTGAGGTCATTCACCTCGACGCCCATACCGATTTGCGCGACCAATATATTGGCGAGAGCCTATCTCATGCCACCGTTATGCGGCGGGTGTGGGAGCTGATTGGTGACGGCAGACTGCACCAATTTGGCATCCGCAGCGGCGAAAAGGAGGAGTTTGAATTTGCCGGGCAGCATACCGATATGCACAAATTCGACACGCAAGGTTTTTCGCATACCATCGCGTGTCTTGAGGGCAAGCCCGTGTACCTTTCATTGGACCTTGATGTGCTGGACCCTTCGATATTCTGCGGAACGGGTACGCCTGAAGCCGGCGGCTTGAGCTTCAAGGAGCTGCTCGAAACTATATTGCAACTGCACCGTTTGAATATTGTAGGCTGCGATATCAACGAGCTTTCGCCGCATTATGACCAAAGCGGCAGTTCTACTGCCGTAGCTTGCCTGCTTACAAGAGAAATATTACTACAAATAATTAAATAAAAGGAGATGACACCATGGGAAAATGTCTGATTATCGGCTGCGGCGGCGTCGCCGGAGTAGCCATCCACAAATGTTGCCAAAACAGCGGGGCATTTGAAGAAATTATGATTGCCAGCCGCACAAAATCCAAATGCGACGCCTTGAAAGCAAAGCTTGAGGCAACAACAAAAACCCGCATACACACCGCGCAGGTGGATGCCGACAACGTTGTCGCGCTTGTGGCGCTTATCAATGACTTTCGTCCGGACGTAGTGCTGAATCTTGCGTTGCCTTATCAGGATTTGACTATTATGGAGGCTTGCCTTGCCACAAAAACACATTACGTAGACACGGCGAATTACGAGCCGCGGGATACTGCAAAGTTTGAGTACAAATGGCAGTGGGCATACCGTGAAAGGTTCAAAGAGGCAGGCATTTGCGCGCTGCTGGGCAGCGGCTTTGACCCCGGCGTCACCGGCGTTTTTTCCGCGTATGCGCAAAAGCACCATTTTGACGAAATACACTATCTTGACATTCTCGACTGCAACGGCGGCGACCACGGCTATCCCTTCGCAACCAACTTCAATCCGGAAATCAATATCCGCGAGGTATCGGCGAACGGCAGCTACTGGCAGGACGGCAAATGGGTGGAAACAAAACCTATGGAAATAAAGCGGCAGTACGATTTTGCCGAAGTAGGCAAAAAGGACATGTATCTGCTTCATCACGAGGAGCTAGAAAGCCTGGGGCTGAATTTGAAAGGCATAAAACGCATACGTTTCTTTATGACCTTCGGGCAGAGCTATCTGACACATCTTAAATGCCTAGAAAACGTGGGCATGACTTCAATCGAGCCTATTGAATACGAGGGCAAACAGATTATTCCCTTGCAGTTTCTCAAGGCTGTGCTTCCCGATCCGGCAAGTCTGGGACCGCGTACCGTGGGAAAGACCAATATCGGCTGTATATTCCACGGCATAAAAGACGGCAAAGAAAAGTCGTACTACCTGTACAATATCTGCGATCATCAGGAGTGCTACAAGGAAGTCGGCAGCCAAGCCATATCGTATACCACCGGAGTGCCTGCCATGATAGGCGCCATGCTTGTTATGAACGGCGCCTGGAACAAACCCGGCGTTTGGAATATGGAGGAGTTCGACCCCGATCCCTTTATGGACGCATTGAACAAGTGGGGCTTGCCTTGGAAGGAAGACTTCAATCCGGCGCGGGTGGATTGATGAAAAACGGTTTGTATGCGGTGGACACTCCTTGCTATGTAATAGACGAGGGGCGCTTAATCGATAACTTAACTATTCTAAAGGACGTTTCCGAGCAGACAGGTTGCAAAATACTGCTGGCGCAAAAGGCTTTTTCCATGTTTGCGGTGTACCCTTTGATTGGGCGCTACCTTGACGGAACGACTGCTAGCGGTCTTTATGAAGCAAAGCTGGGCTTTGAAGAGATGGGCAAAGAAACACATATCTTTTCGGCGGCGTATATCGAGCGTGATTTCGACGAAATATTGAAAATATGCGACCATATCACATTCAATTCCTTTGCCCAGTGGCAGAGGTATGGAGATAGAGCCAAAGCAAAGGGAAAAAGCTGCGGTATACGTATAAATCCGCAGCACTCCACACAGCTTTGCGGCATTTACGACCCTTGCGCGGACGGCTCGAGGCTGGGCGTGACACGAGAGAATTTCAGACCCGATTTGCTGGAGGGTATCGAAGGTCTGCACTTTCACACGCTGTGCCAGCAAAACAGTGACGCGCTTATAGAAACGCTGAAAGCCGTTGAGGATAAGTTCGGCGAGTTCTTGCCTCAAATGCGATGGGTGAACTTCGGTGGCGGTCACCATATAACGCGCAAGGACTATGACAGGCAGGCATTGGTGGATTGTATCCTCCGCTTCAAGCAAAAATACGCGGTTGAAGTATATCTCGAGCCGGGGGAGGCTGTTGCGCTTGATGCCGGCGTGCTTGTGGCATCGGTATTGGATATCGTGAGCAACGGCATTGATATT
>JAQVME010000182.1 GCA_028703745.1 Clostridia bacterium | reverse complement strand
TGGCAATACAGCCTTGACAATATAATAATACGTAAGAACGGTGCCATGGAGGACGAGTTCGGCAATAATTTTAAGAAGAATTACCAAATAGAAGTACAACCCAACAACACCGGACATATATTACCCAGACAGATTTGTATTGATGTAAACGCAGGTGGAGACATGGCAGAATATGTCTATAGCGGACAATATTATACCGTGCAGATAGATAGCGGCATGGTGCCGCAAAACAGCGTTAATAACGCCTTTCTCCAAAGCGCAACAGACAGCTTGGGTCTAATCTCAGGAGATACCATTGTCGGCAGTAGGCGATCCGTAAGCCCGAATGCGGGAACCCAAAACCTCATTCCCCACAATCCTGTAAGAATTCTCAACAGTCTTGGCGTTGATGTTACTGCACAATATGCCGTTTATGAATATACCAATCAGAGAGTTCTCATTACTCCGGCGGAACTGGTGATTGATCTTGCAAACAGCGCAGTCAGCGACGAGAAGGTGTATGACGGAACAAAGTTCGAAATCAGCCTTTCTGAGCCGGGAATTGTCGGCGGACTTAGGCTTGAATCGCATTATATAGCTTCGGGCATAATCACCACGGCGGACAAGAACGTAGCCGCCGCAAAAACGGCGCTTTGTGACGCATTGTCTATACGGATTAAGCAAGTGGTTGAAGGAGAGGACAGCGTAGACCTTGACGTTACTTTCAATTATATTTTCACTTATATTGAAAGACCGCTTACTATAACGCAAAAGGGCATAACCATAAAAGACGGAGCGGAATTCTACAAGCCGTATAATGATACTACCGAAGTAGTGTTGATGCCTAAGCATTATTCCTTTAACGAAGGTGACATATGCGCGGGGGACGCAGTAATATTGAGTTCATACGTAGCCGCTTTTGCTTCGCCTGAAGCCGGCGGTACTGGTGAGAATATCTGGGTGACAGACCTTGTTATAGATAACGGCAACTATTATTTGCTCAACAGCACTTTTATGATAGTCGGACACATCGTTATGGTAAGTCCTACGGTTACGGTCATGGACAGCCAACAGATAGATAATACAGACGGTGTAGTTTTTACTTATGACGGACAGCCAAAAATGGCGACTTACACCATCTCCGGACTTGAAGGCGGGGAGGTACTGCACGAAATTAAATATCAAACTGCGACAGCCGGCGAAGACGAATATTTAGCCTCTGCTCCCATAAATGCCGGCAAATACAAAATGCATATTAGGACGCAGGGAGTCGACGAGAACTATCCTTATTGGCAAGGCGCCTTGATTATCATAAGAATAGATCCGGCGCCCGTGTCAATTTCCTTTACGGGCAGCTTCAATCAGATGTACGGCGAGGTAACCCCGATTACGGCGAAGGCAACCGGAGCCGGAGGATTGAACGAGACAATACAACTGGTTTATACCCCCATTAACGCAGGATACGTTTATCCCGGCGCAGGAGACTACCAAATAGCAGCCGTTTATAACGATGGCGAAGAAAACGCAAATTATGCTCGCGCGGCGAGAACCGTGCTGCTTACTGTGCAGAAAAGAAATATCGAGGTAGTATACGGCAACACGCAGAATCTCGTATACAACGGAACGCCACGAAACATCCCTGTATCCATAAAAGCCGGGCAGATACTGCAGGCAGATACCGCCATAGTAACCGACGAGGCATTGACGGTTTTGTATGGTGGAGACTATAGTAATGTCAGGTTGGCGGGCAATTATACTATGACGGTTGGCATAAACAGCACCAATTATAATATCACAAACAAGACGACGAATTTCACTATTCAAAAAGCGGCTATGACGGTAAGCGCGCTGGTCAATAATTCTTCGCGCATAAGTTTGAATGAAGGTCAAGCCTTTACTGTTACGTTGGAGTACGAGGGCTTTGTCACCGGCGAAGGACGTTCCCATCTTATCAAGCCCGCGCTATTGCCTTACGTGCCGAGAACGGCGGTAAACGACTTAGAAATAAGGCCTTCCGGCGCCAGTTCGCTAAACTATAGCTTCACTTACGTACCGGCGTACCTGACGATAGTCGAAAGAAAGGTAGCTCAAGTGGAGGATACCAATGGCATGGCGATGGTGACGGGTGAATACGGATCATATGTCAGCCTTTCAGCGACTGCAATAAACGCCGATGTATCAAATCCCGAATTTTTCCTTATCAACGAGAATATTAAGAAGAATTTTGCATCTACGAATGTGCTTGATGATTACAAGGTTCGCATGGCGTATAGGCTCAGCCTAACGTCCGAAAGCAACGAAAGCCAGGAGATAACAACCATAAAGCTGAAACTTTCCGATGACTTGAAGAATTTCGATACCTTCGTTGTGTTGCACTTTGACGGAAACGGAAATTATGAAATGGTGGGCGCCTACAAAGAAGGGGACTATATTATTCTTTCAGCGAACTCCGTGGGCGACTTTGTGGTTATGACGCCGCGGACGGGACTTTCGCCGAATATGACAATACTGCTGTTTATAGCGCCCATAGCTTTGTTCGTACTCATCATACTGTTCTATGTCTTGTTCAGAAGAAAATATGATCACGACTAACCCTACGATATTCTGAATAATTATTTCCTCATAACCAAAAGAAGTCCTCTGATTTTAGGGAGGCTTCTTTTTTATATTTTATAAAGAAAAATAAATTTTTGATATTGCAACAAAAGGTTATTTATGATAAAATAGTAGCATTGATTTTATTAAGGAGCGTTCTATGAATATATCGAAAGAAAGAAGAAGCGGAATGGTAAATTATATCTGCGACAGCATCAAAGATATTATTGTCAAGTTCGGAAAGAGAGATCCCGGTAGCGAGGGCGAGCGCAAGGCGCAGGAGTATATGGCGGAGGAACTTCGCAATTATACCGATGAAGTCACAATAGAAGACTTCAAATTGCACCCAATGGCTTTTATGGGCTGGATACCCATAACGGTGACTATCGCGCTGATAGCCTACGTCGTATCCTTCTTCATTCCGTTTCTGACCATAATACTTATTGTGCTTGCTTTGATACCTATGCTTTCACAATTCGTGCTGTACAAGCAGTTGATGGACCCTCTTTTCCCCGAAAAGGTCTCCTGCAACGTCATGGCAGTAAGAAAGCCCGTCGGCGAGGTTAAGAGAAGAATAGTCTTCAACGGGCATGCCGACGCTACTTGGGAATGGACCTTCAACAACAAATTCGGGTTCAAGGGTTTTTCGTTGGAATTCCTAGGCTCCATACTCGGCATCGTGTATATGCTGATATACTGTATCGTCGCGCTTGCCTACAACGGATTTGGATTCAAGGTTTCTTCAGGCGTACCCATGATAATGGGGCTTGTCGCGCTTGTATTCGTCCCTTTATGGATTGGCATGTATTGGTTCTCCGACACAAAGACAATTGTAGACGGCGCTAACGACAACCTTACGGCATGTCTTATGTCAATGGCGGTAGTAAAAACGCTCAAGGAAGAGGGCATCGAGCTCGAAAATACCGAGGTATGCGCTTTGCTGTCAGGTTCGGAGGAGGCGGGACTGCGCGGAGCTAAGGCGTATGCAAAAGCCCACAAGGATGACTTCAAAGACTGCGAGACCATATTCATACCCATGGAAACGCTACGGGAGATTGAGCATTTAACAATTTATTCAAAAGACCTCAACGGTCTGGTAAAATGTGATAAAGATGTCGCGGCATTACTGAAGAAAGCAGGCAGGGCGGTAGGTCACGAGATACATTATGGCACAGTATCAGTAGGTTCAACAGACGCAGCGGCGTTTACTCAAGCCGGCTTCAAGGCATGTTGTCTTGCGGCGATGG
>JAQVME010000181.1 GCA_028703745.1 Clostridia bacterium | reverse complement strand
TTCAACGTGGGAAAATCTTGAAAGAACCGCCAGAGCCAACGAAGCCGCGGTTATGGCAGAGCTTATCGAAAATCTGCGCCAGCTGTACGGCTCTATTGAACAAGCAAAAATAAGGGGCTGGGACTTCCTCCGCCGCGACGACCGCATAAAAGGTATTGTTGGGGAGACGGCGGCAGTAAATGTCACGGCAAAGAGCTGGGACTATGCCGAAATCCGCAATCTAGCTAACGAAATCATTGACGAAATCACCTTCAATGCCTTCACAAAAACCAGCAATGACGACACCTTCAAGGTCAGCTTCGAGGTGCTCAATACTTTGCTTATCGAAAGGTTGAACGAGGCTTTGGACGCGACCATTCTCGCTTATTATGACGAGTACCGGGATGACGCTTTGAATTTATTGAAACAAATGCTTTTGGATATTGCTCTGGAAGAAATGGACGCCATAAATCAAGCAAACAGCGCTATTGTTGGTGATGATACCAGAGATGAACAGAACTGGAACGACCTATACGCTATTAGAAACCTTGAGGCGGTCAGCCCCATTGACGACACTCGAGCCGACGTGGAAGCGGCGGGCACAACCGATCAATACGCCAGAGACATCATAGTATGGCAACGGCTGCTAGAGGGCGCGGGCGAATGGCAGGACGAAATGATCCAGATATACGCCGATACGGCTGAGCTTGGAGTAGCGGAGTATCAAAGATACTTTTACGCTGTGGAAGCTTACAAAACCTTGCGAATAGAAAGCTTTACGCAAGAAATGAACGACGTGTTCTACAAGGCGTATCGCCAAGAAAGCTTAAATGCCTGGAACGCGGTGGCGGCAAGTCCCAGCACCTATGGCGAGACCTCCGCGGATATTGAATACATTCTGCTCAAAGACGTGCTTAAAGAGGCATGGGAAGCGCTAGAGGGCTACTCGACCGTGCAAGAAAGAACCGTAATGAGAAGTTATCTCAACCCCTCTGCTTACGGTGTGTTACAGTATTCAAGAGGATGGGTAAGCTACTATAGTTCACTGCCCGCCGGCGACAGAAAGAACCTTATGGACGACCTGAAGCTGTACTATTACGGCTATGACGAAGGAACCGCGCAGTATTCCGGTTATATTGCCGTCTATAATTATATACTTCTCCATCCCTCAAGTGTGGGCGAAACTGCAGAAAGTTTGAGTACCATGATAGCCGATATAGCTTCGGGTATGCAGGGTGAGGTTAACGAAAGCATCATCGCCGAAATCGTCCGGAGATTCTTCGAGTACAAGGCAGATGAGACGACGAATATTTATCAAACATATTTGGACAACCTAAAAAGAGACGCTTGGGCATATATCCTTGAACGGAAGCTTTATCCTCCGAATATGGTTGCATTGCTTCCCGATAGCGTACTAAAGCCCGACGCATGGGAGTTGCTATACGAGGATAGAGCTAATGTTGCATATGAAGAGCATGCGCTTATTGACGGTCATTTCAACGCCGTAGCAGCGGAGCTTATCGACAGACACAAGAAGGATGCCTTTGATTATCTGCTGTCCATCAACCAAGGCAACGAGGAAGAAATCGTTCTCGACGGAATTTTGAGCGGACTTGACGAGGACGAAATCAGGACTATACTTTGGTATGAGCTGTACGCGGATTCAAACGACGGCAATAGGCTTTCTATGGATAGCACACTCAATCAGGCCGTCGGAGAAGGCAGAGTGCTTGGAGTTGATGCCGAATCCATAAGCTGGGACAGACTGCTATACAAAAACGAAACCTCGGCAGCAAGGAAGCAGCTCATGGCGCAGATGTACGAAAGGTACACAAAGGCAAGAGCGCTGGAGATATATGCGCTGCAAAAAGACGAGGAAAGCACGGCTTACGAGGACGGGGTTTTGACGTATTATATTTCAAGCTACAAAAAGAGCAAGGTTTGGGTAGAGCTCTTTGACGATGCCGATGCCGAAAGACAGTCGCTCATGGCAGATATTTATTTGAATTATGGTACCGGATATGAGGAGAAGCTACATCAGGCGGCAGCTCTTGACGAACTTATGGCGCAAGTGCCCGAGGAAGCTGACATCATAACCTTGAGAGTGCAGGCAATTCAGCTTGAATACGAGAACATAGAGGTTATCCAACAAATAAAGGCTGCCGAATGGGACGATTACTATTCTTCGGCAAGCTCCACTGTAAGACAAGAAATGGATAATATCTATAATAAGTACACGAACATTCTTATTGTCTCGGCAAGGAAAGCGGCTTCGCTTGACGATGCCGACTTCCATAACCTTATAGGCGCAGGAGAAAGCTTGGTTTTGATGGGTAGGCTGACTGACGTGTTTGACGGACTGCTGGAAACCTTCTTTATGGTCAAGACTTACGACGATATTTTTGCCAACCCCGCCTATACAGCGGAATTAGGCGAGTGCTATGATTACGTTGAAGAAAGATACCTTTATATGTATTTTGGCGGCGACGATACGCAGCTTGACGAGGACTCCTTAAAAAGATACGCCGTTTTCCGCCTCATGGCAGTTCATAGAAGCCAGTCGGAAGCTTATTATGAGAGTCTTGTGGATATGCAGCTGGCATCTTACATAAATGAATACCAAGCCGCGGCGTGGGACAGGTATTATGCCTACAATCAGCAGGAGAACGAAGAGAAAGCAGAGCTCATGGCAGGCATATTGTACGATGCCGTCACCGAAATAACCGACACGCTGAAGGCAGAAGCGCTAGATGCGCTTTATCAGGTCTTACGAGACGAGGCTGCGGCAAAAATAACTACAGCAGAAAATAATCTCACAGACACAATCAAGAAGAATGCGCTTTGGATAGCTATGCTGGGTGAGGACTTAACAGCGCTGGAGAGTATGCTAGGCTCCGTTCTGACGATTGACGACGACGCATTGACGTTAAAAGACATGGCTTGGCTGAATTTGTCCGGACTATTGGAATCGAGAGTGGTATATTACATGCTACTGCTTGACACCAAGGCTGTCGTATTATCCGAAAATCCACAGCTGAATGAGGATCAGAGAGATGCGCTCAGCTGGGACGATATGTATCAGACAGGGATTGCAGGGCTCATAGCGCTTATGGATGAGACGCTGGCTGAGTATGGCTTATTCGCCGAAAACAGCAAACATCTTGCCTTCAGAGATATGCAAGCCTTGCTCGGCGCGGACAGGAACCTTCTTGACATCATGGAAACAGTACGGTCTTTGGTGCTGGGCGAGAACACACAGCTCGCCGAGGCTCAAATAAATGCCCTTGCTTTTGACAGGATGGCAGCCACTTACCCCGAATACGTAGTCAGCAGACTTACCGTCGATACGGTTAACGGCATAAAACAAGACGCTTGGCAGGACTTCGTCGCGGTCAATGCCGGGAACAGCCTGATGACGGCGCTAATTGATGAAATGTACGCGCTAGAAATGTTCTATCACGGCAACGACGAGCGGAGTTCTGCGGCAGTGTGCTGGGACAGGTTCGTAAATATGACAATCAATATTACCGAAACGCTAGCCTCCGTAGACCCCAGATATTCGGAAGATGAGCTGAGAGCTTTCTCGGTTAATTGTATATTGAACTTGCTGGGCGGCGACGAGAGAGCTGTGTTGCAAAACGCTCTTGACGCGACGGTCATAAATTATTCCGCGCAGGAACTCGATGCCATGGTTTATGACATCGTTTACAGCGCGGGAATACCCTCCGAAAAAGCCGTTATGAGCCAGATTTATGATGCTGAAGCCTTGGGCGGCGGCACCTTGACGGAAATCAAAGCGCGCGCTTTGAACAGCTACAAGGCGCTGAAGCAACAGAACGCTT
>JAQVME010000180.1 GCA_028703745.1 Clostridia bacterium | reverse complement strand
TCCAACGCGTCGTTCAGGGTATAAAAGGTATGGACTTTATTTACCACGTCCAGTCCCTTGAAAGGCGGCACAAACGGCGTTGAACCCGTGGCTATCAGAAGTTTGTCATAGCTTATTTGCCGCCCGTCCGCAAGCGTAACAAGCATTTTTTCTCTATCGATAGCCTTCGCCTCCGCGCCGCTGAAAAAACTGACTTTGTTATCGGCATAAAAGCTGTCCGGTCGGTATTTCATTCTGTCCAAATCGGTTTTACCGCTTAAGTAATACGATATCAGCGGCCGTGAATAGGTATGATGCGCTTCTTTTGAGAGCAATGTTATTTCGCCCTGCTTGTCGACTTGCCGGATACCCTCTACCGCGGCTATTGCCGCCGTTGAATTGCCTATAATAACGTATTTCATGCTTCCACCTCCTCGAGAACGAGCGCGCCGTTGGGACAACCCCTAACGCATTTCGGTTCGCCCTCGCGGTTGTTTGTACAGAGCTCGCATTTGTCGATAATCCCGTCTTCGGATACCACAACTGCGCCAAAAGGACATACAAGCACGCAGGTTTGGCAACCCACGCACTTTTCGCGGTCAAGCCTTGTCACGCCGTTTTCTCTGGTCATAGCGCCGCTGATGCACGATTTCACGCAGATGGCGTCGTGGCAGTGGCGACAGGACAATGCAAAAGTCGCCGTGCCTTTGCTCTCAATAACCAGTTTTGGCTTTATTTCTTTGTCTTTCAAAGCCAGCACCATATCTTTTATATCGGAATTGGCGTAGGCGCAATAGTATTCGCACAGGCGGCAACCCAAGCACCATTCCTGAAGTATTTTTATCCTTTTCATGTTTCCTCCTATTCTCCGGCGTGCTTGATGCCGAGTATGTCAAGCTCCTTTTGGTTCAAGCCTATGCCGCGCAACATAAACCTGTTGCCCTTGAGCGCCTCTATCGAGTTTATGCCCATGCCGCCCATCATCTCCTCTATTTCGTGCTTCCAAGCTGTGATAAGATTGACAAGCCGTTTGTAGCCGATATTGGGGTTGAGCCTTTTGACAAGCTCGGGGTCTTGAGTGGCTATTCCCCAGTTGCACTTGCCCATTTGGCAGTTTCTACAAAGGTGGCAACCGAGCGCTATCAGCGCGCTTGTGGCGATATAGACGGCGTCGGCGCCGAGAGCTATGGCCTTTACGATATCGGCGCTGCTTCTAATACTGCCGCCGACGACTATCGACACCTCCTCGCGTATGCCCTCTTGCCTCAACCTCTCGTCAACGCTGGCAAGCGCAAGCTCAATAGGTATTCCCACATTGTCTCTTATCCTTGTAGGCGCGGCGCCCGTGCCGCCGCGGTAGCCGTCTATTGCTATTATATCCGCGCCGCTTCTCGCCACGCCGCTGGCTATTGCCGCAACGTTGTGCACGGCGGCAATTTTCACTATGACGGGTTTTTTGTAATTTGTGGCTTCCTTCAGCGAATAAACCAGCTGGCGCAAATCCTCAATAGAATAAATGTCGTGGTGCGGCGCGGGGGATATGGCGTCGCTGCCCTCGGGAATCATTCTAGTTTCGGAAATGTCCTTTATTATTTTGGCGCCCGGCAGATGACCGCCGATACCCGGTTTTGCGCCCTGCCCCATTTTTATTTCGATAGCCGCGCCCGCTTCAAGATAGTCCTTATGTACGCCGAATCTGCCTGATGCCACTTGAACAATGGTGTTGGCGCCGTATTGATAGAAGTCCTTATGCAGTCCGCCTTCGCCGGTGTTGTAATATATACCGAGGTCACGGCTGGCTCTTGCCAGACTTTCGTGCGCGTTGTAGCTTATCGAGCCGTACGACATCGCTGAAAACATGATAGGCACGGAAAGTTCCAGACCCGGCTTGCTCTTATAGACTATCCTTCCTTCGCTGTCACGCACTATGTCGGTTATTTTTTTGCCGAGAAAGGTCTTAGTTTCCATAGGCTCGCGAAGCGGGTCTATAGATGGATTCGTCACCTGCGAGGCGTTTATTAACATTCTGTCAAAATAGCCGGGATAGTCCTTGGGATTCCCCATGCTTGAAAGCAGCACTCCGCCCGTTGCGGCCTGCTTATAAATCTCTGTAATATTATCTCTGGACCAGTTGGCGTTATCTCTGAAAGTGTGGCGGTTTTTTACTATTTTTAAGGCGCCTGAGGGGCAGAGGCTGACGCACCTGTGACAGTTGACACATTGTGAATTGTCGGCCTCCATTCTTTTTGTGACCTCGTTGAGACTATGTACGCCGTTGGCGCACTGCCTTGCGCATACTCCGCACCTTATACAGCGGTAGTCGTCTCTTTCAACCTCGTATTCGTTTAATAAATATTCCATATAATTACTCCTCCAGGCTGAACACCACAGCCTCTCCTCCTCTCGGCGCATAAAGCCTGTTTATCTGCGGCTCAAGTATTCTAATAGCGCATTCCTCGCTTGCCACATATGCCATTTCGTCGTTTTCGGCGACAATCATAGATCTGAGTTTCAGCCTGTCGTTGAGCGCCATAAGCTTTCCCTCGCTGCCGACAAGTATAGAAAAAGGACCCGTGATAAGCAGGCTGGCATAGTTGTTGCGGAAATATATGAGTTTTTGTTGCAGCTTTTCGTCAAGCTTTGATATCGTAGACCAGAAAGGCGCGGCTATTATGCTGGCAATATCCTGAAAGCTCAGCCGCTGGCGGCGGTTCAAAAAGTCGATAATATAGCTGATTACCTCGGTATCCGTCAAGAGATTACATTTGTAGCCGTAGCTTTCAATATATCTTCTGTTGGCGTCATAAGAACTTATCTCGCCGTTGTGCACTACGGAATAATCGAGTATGCCGAAAGGGTGCGCGCCGCCCCACCAGCCCGGGGTGTTCGTGGGGTATCTGCCGTGACCCGTCCAGCAGTAGCCCTCATAATTGTCCAGCATATAAAATTCTCCGACGTCCTCAGGAAAGCCCACCGCCTTGAAGATTCCCATGTTCTTGCCGCTGGAAAATATGTACGCTCCGTTTATTTTGCTGTTGACGTTTATTACGCATTGCGCCACGTATTCCCTTTCGTCCAGCTGGCGGCTGGCAAGCTTCGTCGGTAATGGCGCCACAAAATACCGCCAAATCAGCGGTTCGTTCCTGATTTTATCTATTTTTTTCGTGGGGATTCGCGACAGGTTGACTATGTCGAAATGGTCCTCCAGGAAGAGCTCGCACGCCGCCTTTGATGCCTTGTCGTCATAAAAAACGTGAAAGGCATAATAATTCTTGTACTCGGGATATATTCCGTACCCCGCGAAGCCTCCGCCCAGCCCGTTCGACCTGTCGTGCATAACCGATATGGATTTTATTATATCACTGCCGTTAATATTGCCGCCTTTTTTGTGGAATATGCCCGATATGGCGCACCCCGACGGAATTCTGACTTCTCCTTCTCTAAGCATTCTGTTCGTCTCCTTCTTTGGCTAAAATAGAAAAAAGCGCTCATCAATGCAGAAAATTCCCTTTGTTCAGGTTTTTCTATATTGATGAACGCCTTTGTCCGTTGTTGGCTTTTATTTTACATTACCATATATATGATGTCAAATATTTCGGCGTACATTTTCCGGGAAAAAAATCTTTTTCATTTGAAATTTCTTTGTCAAAACACTTGACTGTCCGAAAAAGCATATACTATACTATTACAAACAGCAATGGCGCTGTAGGTTATTTTACCTACAGCGCTTTTTTTATAATAAAGGAGGTTTTGATGAAAAACGTAAGTGAAATTTTCGGTTCGCTGGTCTTTAACGACAAGGTGATGCGCGACAAACTGCCGCACGAAACCTATAAAGCGCTGAAAAAAACCATCTT
>JAQVME010000179.1 GCA_028703745.1 Clostridia bacterium | reverse complement strand
ATAGAGTCCATACAAAAAAGTGTTTCGATTATGCTGTGCAAGCTTGACGTTCATCAGGTAGTCGAACGCAGAAACGCGTATATGGCTTACCAGCAGGCGCAAAAAAGCCGCGTCACCGTACGCAACGAGTCAGCCTCGATAGGTCGGAACTCTCCCTGCCCCTGCGGTTCGGGCAAAAAGTATAAAAACTGCTGCGGAGGCTGACACTTGATAGATTTTTACTTTGAAAAACAGACGCTCGAAAAGCTGGAGGACAGCCTCCGCACTCTCGACGACGCCTTTGATATCCCGGGCAAAAAAAAGGAGCTTGCGGAACTGCTCGCCGAACAAAACGGCGAGGGCTTTTGGAACGACATCGAAAACGCGCAAAAAATAAACCGCAAGATTACCGCCCACAAAAAAAGAATAAATCAAGTTGCCGAGCAGAAAAAAAGAACGGAGGATATAGTTCAGTTGCTCGAGCTTGTCGAGGAGATGCAGGACGAGGAGGAGGCTGAGCAAGCGCGTAAAGATCTACAACAGCTTGCGGAAGACATTGACACTCTTCAAATAGAGGCGCTGCTTAAAGGCAAATACGACTCTTGCGACGCCATTCTTACGCTCCACGCCGGAGCCGGTGGTACGGAGGCGCAGGACTGGGCAGAAATGCTCTACCGCATGTATACGAGATACGCCGAAAGAAAGAGCTACCAGGTTAAAGTGCTTGACTATCTCGACGGCGACGAGGCCGGCATAAAAAGCGTCACCTTCCAGATAAGCGGAGATAATATATACGGGTACCTAAAAGCCGAGAAAGGGGTGCATCGACTCGTCAGAATAAGTCCTTTTGATTCCAACAAGAGAAGACATACTTCTTTTGCCTCGCTGGAGGTTATGCCAGTCATAGAGGACAACGAGGCCATAAAGATTAATGCCGAGGAGCTCCGTGTAGATACCTACCGAAGCGGCGGCGCCGGCGGACAGCACGTCAACAAAACCGATTCCGCAATTAGAATAACTCATCTCCCTTCCGGCATTGTCGTGCAATGCCAGAACGAAAGGTCGCAGATACAGAACAGAGAGACGGCAATGAAAATGCTGGCGTCGAAGCTTGTTGAGAAGCGCGAGCGCGAAAGACTGGAAGAAAATCAGAACATAAAGGGCGACCTTAAAAAAATCGAATGGGGCAGCCAGATACGCTCTTACGTTTTCTGTCCGTATACACTCGTAAAGGACCACCGCACAAATTTTGAAAAAACCAACGTCAACGAAGTAATGGACGGAGATATCGAGGATTTTATCATCGAATATCTGAAAAGGGCATAATTTCACAATGGATTATTGGCAAAAAGCAAATAAGAAGCTCGACATTTTACGGCAAAGAGACGATTATCTCATACTTGCCATAGAGTCAAGCTGTGACGAAACCGCCGTTGCCATCACAAGAGGCAAAAAGATATTATCAAACAAAATCTCTTCGCAAATAGACATCCATCGCCGCTTTGGCGGCGTAGTGCCTGAGATAGCCTCGCGAAACCATATCCTTGCCATCGACAATGTGCTAAAGGACGCGCTTGACGATGCCGGCGTAATGCTGTCCGACATCGACGCCGTTGCCGTTACTTACGGCGCAGGACTACTGGGCGCGCTGCTTGTCGGCGTAGCGTATGCAAAAAGTCTGGCGTACGCGCTTGAGCTTCCCCTAATCGCCGTAAACCACATAAAAGGTCATATCGCCGCCAATTTTATCACCGACGAAACGCTGTCCTTTCCTTTCATTTGTCTTTTGGCAAGCGGCGGACACACGGCAGTGCTAAAGGCTGACAGCTTCAGAAACATGGAGATTCTCGGCACAACCTGCGACGACGCCGCCGGCGAGGCGTTCGACAAGGTGGCGCGCGTACTGGGGCTGCCCTATCCCGGCGGTCCGCAAATAGAAGCCTGCGCGCTTTCGGGAAAGCCGACTATACCTATGCCAAGAGCCTTCAAGGGCGAAAAACATTTGAACTTTTCTTACAGCGGACTAAAAACCGCCGTCATAAACTACGTTCATAACACCAAAGCCAAGGGTGGCGAAATAAATGCCGCCGATCTGGCGCGCTCCTTTCAAGACGAAGCCGTGGGCGTGCTGATAGAAAAAGCCGTACTCTCCGCAAAAAGAACGGGCATCTCCACAATAGCCCTTGCCGGCGGAGTGGGCGCCAATTCGGCGTTGCGCCAAGGTCTCGTCGAAGCCGGAGAAAAAAATGACATAAAAGTCTTGCTGCCCCCGAAGAGTTTGTGCACCGACAATGCGGCAATGATTGGGGTGGCGGCTTTCCTAGATATTGCAGAAGGCGCACTGCCAGCAGGGCTGAAACTTGACGCCGACGCTTCGCTGCGCTGACTTTTTTAATTTTTTTGAATAACAGTTTCTCAAAAGCCCATAATCATATCAAACAAAAAGGAGATATGATTATGAGTTTGAATCCGTTTAACGAAAAACCTATGAAATACGACCAGACTTTGATGGATTGGAAGAACATGTATCCCAAAGCCTATGACAAAGAGGAAGTTGACCCCTATACAAAGCTGCGCATAATTCTTATGAACGGCACGGAATACGAGGCGGTGTGGTTTTCGCACCACTTCCACAGACATTGCGCCGATATGGATTTGCGCCGCGAACTTGCTATGACAAGACGCGTGGAACAGCAGCAGCAGAAAAAGGTCAGCTGCCTGAAGCCAATAAGCGAAAATATCATTGAACAAACTATCGGCTACGAGCATCTCGCCGTCGATTTAACGGCGATACTTGCCGGAAGGGAAAAGAACCCCGAAGTAAAAATGGCGCTGGACTTTGCTCTGCTTGAAGATTTCGACCACCTCTACCGCTACGCCGACCTAATGGATCTGGAATACGGTGTGCACGCCGAAAAACTCATTTGCAACTACGCAGAGATTATTCCGGGCAGACCCACTATATCCGAGCACCGTTATCCTTATGATGACGTCAAGCCGCCGCAAAATTTCAAGACCTCCGAAATGCTCACAAAGCTCAATATCGGTATAATCGTTGCCGCCGAACAACAAACCATGAACTATTATATGAATCAAGCGGCGTTTTACAACACCGATTTGGGCAGACAGCTCTATGCCGAAATAGCCATGATTGAGGAGCAGCACGTCTCGCATTACGGCAGTCTGCTTGACCCCGGCGCCACGATGCTTGAATGCCTGCTGATGCACGAATACACCGAATGCTACTTGTACTATTCTTGCTTTGAGGACGAAAGCTGTCCCTACACCAAAAAGCTCTGGGAACAGCTGTTCCTTCAAGAGGTGCAACACCTTCATAAAGCCGCAGACCTGTTGAAAAAATATGAAAACAAGGAATGGCAGCAGGTTATTCCCGACGGTATGTTCCCGTTGCTGCTCAAATTCACCAACCAGAAGGAATACGTGCGCAACGTCTTAAGAAACACCGTTTTCCTTACCGGCAAGAAAGAAGGTTACGAAAATGTTGCCAAGCTGCCCAAGAATTATGAGTTCTTCAAATACCAGAACCTCATAAACGGCAATGTCAACGATGTTGCCAGCCATGTGGTAATAGAAAATTATATCGCAAAAACCGGGCACGACTACCGTTACGAAGAAAAGCCGCATCCCGTTATGGAACTGCGGGACAGAATAGCCGACAATACCGATGTCGGCAGATAGGTTTGAAATAGAATAACAAAGAAAAAAAGAGATGCGTGAAGTGCACCCCAAAAGTTGGACACAACTTTAGGAGGTGCATTTTTATGCGAAAGAAGGGAACAAAGAACAAAAGCTATAGCTATGACTTTAAGTTATCTGTTATACTGGATATGCTTAATAACCA
>JAQVME010000178.1 GCA_028703745.1 Clostridia bacterium | reverse complement strand
TCCGGCTTTCTCTCGCTTACAATAATCGGGCCGTAAACATCGGGGTGGTAAACGTCTATAGGATTTTATGACACTTCGATTGTGTCGGGGTCATAATCAAATTTCATCGGAACGATCTCATTCCACGTCCTTCCGCCCTGCGTGAAGGTGAAGGTTACGTCTATGTGGTCGTGCAACTTTGTGGTGTACGGACCTCTTGCCGTTATTTTTTCTAGCTCCGCAACCGTATAATGCGCAAACTCGTCCTCAATTTCGTCAACGCCGAAAACTCTCTGCACAAGACCAACCTGCGCGCCGATGTTTCCGATCAGGCTCTTGACACCGAAAAGGTTCTGTACGGTTTCGTTCGAGGTGGTGATTTCTATCTGTTCCGGCTGAAAAACGACAAACGAGTCCTCTACAAGCGCAGAAATAATCGTAGTTATAGACAGACTGATGTCCGGATTAAGCATAGTGTCGACATTTTCGCCGGCTTCGGTCTGATTCATGTATCTGTTTACGGATTGCAACCAAAAATCCTCGCGGATTTTGTATTTTGGGATGTCCTGAACATTGGGGTCTGAGCGCAAACACTCCAAATCTACCCAAATATAGCCCAGCTCCTCCTCGGGAGCATCGCTCTTGAACGAAACGTCGTTGGCGTATATCCTGAACAAGGTGATGTTTTCGGACTCCTTTGCGCCTTTGATAAATACGTTCAGAATAAATGCGTTTCTGGATGCCTGCGTCCATCTTCCGTCCCTTGGTCCGCCGGGCACGGTTTGCAATTGCTGTTCTCGTATGTACTGGTCATAATATAAAGTAAAATCCAGTTTTGTTTCCATCGGCAATACATACGGGGTATTTTTGCCCGAAACATCGTCCATAAAGGAACTCAACAGGTCGGACATGTCGACGCGCTCGGCGTTGGAGAAAAGGAACTGTCCGCTCATTTCTGCGGAATAGGTATAAACGGGAAGAAGCTCGTTGAAATCGTCAAATGAAATCTCCGCTATAACCATGTCCTCGCCGATTTTGACAGGAACAAGATCAAGTTGCATAAGTAATGTGCTGGGCTCTTCGCCTTCTATGATACCGACATCGGAATAAAGCTGTATCCTGATTTCGTTGGTGTCAACGTCAAGGGTGAGTTTAATCCAGGTTTTTTCGATGAGTATCTCGGCGCTTGTAATACCCAAAATGGTTGCCAATTCGTCAAGTGTGATGGGTAGTTGCGCATTAATTATATTAATAATATCACGCGTAGTAAAAGTACCGTAGCCTCCCTCGTACAAAACATCTTTCAGCAATTCGTGGTCAAGTCTTATCATGACGGTGTTCTTTGAGAGCGGGTCATCCGGTTTCTTCTCCGTGGACTCCATTTTTGCCATGATTACCTCAAGAAGCATACTCTTTTGGGTTTCGTCCGCGGGATTTAGCAGGCTATCTACAATACTCACAATAGTCCTGTCCATCGCTTCAAAAAAGCTATTCAGCATTTTTGCTAGATCCCAGTCCTCAATAAAAACTTTGGGGAAGCCGATATCTTCTATTTTTACGCCGCCGTAAAGGTGTTGCAAGCCTTCTACGTCAAAATATGCCAATTCGTTTTTGTAATAGGCTCCGATAATAAGGTCGCCATTGGCAATATCTCTAAATTCGGAGAAAACATGATTGATGGTGTTGTCGTATTCGTTGACTTTCGTACGGATTAGCGCGTCAAGGTTCAAATCCATCGTAGGCAGATATAGGTTGCCCGTGAATTCGTATTTGCCATAGTCATAGTATTTGTAAAATTCTTTGTCAAGCTGAATGGGCTTTGGCGGAGCAGCTCCGTAAAAAATTCTTACGTCTGCCGTGAAAGGTACTGACATGTTGTCTACCTGCGCCGACCCAGCCAAAGCAATGTACGCGCTGGTGAGAAGATCCTCGGCGCCGTCATTGTCGGGCTCAATAAAGAACTGCATATCGGAGTTTATGGTTTGCAGACTGGTTCTGCCCAAAGTGGAGAATTTGAAACCCAGATATTTATTGGTAAGCGGGTCGATTTTGTTGCCGAAAGGCGAGAATATATTCTGCAAAATGCCCGTAAGGTCTTCTTTAATAACATCGAGGTTTACCGAAGTAAATAGCACTGAGGTAATATCCTTGTTGGTTTGCTCATTGTGGTTTAGCACTAGTTTGTAGTTGTTTGTGATAGCCATATCCAGCAGCGTATAAATAGCCGAAGTACCGCCGTCCTCGCCCACACCGGCTTTTTTTAGCACGTCGTCAAGACTGAACGACGTGATTAGTCTTATCATTTGTTGGTAGAGTACGCTGTCGCCGAAATCGGGAAACCATCTTTTCTCTCCTTGCAAATTCAAATAAAGTATGTTGCCGGGATCATTGGGATTGGCTTTTACGCCGTCGAAATAGAAACCGATAAGCATACTGTTTGTGATGCCGTCGTACCATTCGAGAAGTATGGTGCTCTTCTTTATGAGCTCGTTGTGCTTCTTTAAGTCGTCTTCCCTAATGATATCGCTTCCATCCGGATTTTTTCCCGAAACGTAAGGGTATGTAAACAAGTGCGCTTGCAATTTCAAAACAAAGTTCGAGTTGTTGGCCGTATTGATGTGAAAATCAAACGCCATATAGTAGCCGCCTTCGCCCACGTCTTCGGAATCCAGACGCTTTTGAAGGTTGGTTATGGAGGTGGTAACCTTGTTAATGGCATCTTCTTTTTTGGTTTGGTCCTTGTTAATCTGGTTGTTTTCGTCGTCGTTGATGCCATATAACGGTCCATCGTCCTCTTCGACTTCTTTGCAGGCGGAAACGGTGAACGCCAGCAAAAGCAACATAATAAGAATTATAATCTTAGAAAGACAAGATTTTTTTTGCACTAATAACCTCCACACCGTAAGCAAGACGGCGAAAGGGCAGAATTCGCCCTATATATATACAAGTCTATTCTAATATATTTATTTTTTAATGTCAATGCTAATAAATATAAATTAAAGTAAATATAATATAATTAAATTTAAGAATATCTTTTTGTCAAAATATGTAATTTATAAACTAAATTTAACCAAAGCGAAGATGCAAACGCTAACGAAAAACAACACGCCCAACCACAAACGCTCAACCCAAATCCCTTTGATGTCATCCCGAGCGTAGTGGGAGGGCTCTCATCCGCTAACGAAAACTCAACGATAAACGAAAAAACGTGGATGCGAAATGACATATAAAAGGCTATCACCTTTAATGACAGCCATAATTCTTTTTTATAACCACCAAAAGCCGCACCTTACGGTCGGCTTTTGGTAATTATGATTGAGAATGTTTATTGCTTAGGGTTAAGCTACTTCGGGAGTGCCGATCAATTTATAAACCTCAAGCAAATCGAGCAGCTCTTCAAGGATAACGTACTTGTCTTCCTCGTTCTTTGTCAGCACCTCGACGGCGCCTTCTTTTTCGAGGGCAGTCAAGCCGGCGAGTACGCTCGTGTACTGAGTAGCGGGTACGATATCAAGAGAAAGCTTGATGTTCAGAACCTTGTCGACTTTGCTGGCGCCTGTCGAAATGTCCAGCTCAAGTCCCAGACCGGCGTCCATAAGTCCGAAGAATATGAAAACGTCGTTTGCGGAATTCTTAGTGGCGTTGATGATGTCGGCGACAGATACGTCTTCGGCTCCCGTGAAGGTACCGATGACAGCCTCTGCAAAATCACTAAGCTCCTGTGCTGTATAAGGCACTTCAGGCTCTTCCTCGTAGCCTTCAGCGAACGGTGCAAGCAGCTCGTTCAAGTCGGCTATCATGCTGGTCTTGCTATACTTGGGCGGAACATTGAGCTTGTCAAGAAGGTTGAATATATCATTGTATG
>JAQVME010000177.1 GCA_028703745.1 Clostridia bacterium | reverse complement strand
AGTTGTGTTGTGTCTGATAATCCCGACCGATAAAGACCTCGCGGTCACCTCCGAAGAACACGTTGGGGAGCGAGTCACTCATTCCCCATTCGCAAACCATGCTTCTGGCTATGCCCGTGGCTCTTTTTATATCTTGCGACGCGCCCGTAGAAATGTCTTGTATTACTATCTCTTCGGCGGCTCTTCCGCCCAACATCATTGCGATCTCGTCATTTAGTCTGTTCTTAGTTACGTGGCTGTCGTCGTTCTTTGGTAGCGAAATAGTGTAACCCTCGGCCATTCCCCTCGGAATTATTGAGACCTCTTGAACGGCGTTGCAGTATTTCATCAGCTTGGCGACTATGGCGTGTCCCGCCTCGTGGTAAGCTGTGATGCGCTTGTCGCTCTCGGTCGTGACTCGGGATTTTTTTTGCGGACCGGCGATGACTTTGTTTATGCCCTCGAGCAGATCCTTCATAATGATTACGGTTCTGTTGTTCCTTGCGGCAAGTATGGCCGCTTCGTTCAGTAGGTTGGATATGTCGGCGCCGCTGAAGCCTGTTGTCAATCTGGCAAGGTTGCGGAAATCTATGTCTGAGGCAATGGGTTTGTTGCGGGCGTGCACCTTGAAGATGGCCTCTCTGCCTTTTACGTCGGGGATATGCACGTATATCTGGCGGTCAAATCTGCCCGGACGCAGCAAAGCGGGGTCAAGTATGTCGGCTCTGTTGGTGGCTGCCATAATGATTATGCCGTCGTTTGTGGTGAAACCGTCCATCTCAACAAGCAGTTGGTTGAGCGTCTGTTCTCTCTCATCGTTGCCGCCGCCAAGGCCTGCGCCTCTCTGACGGCCTACGGCGTCTATTTCGTCAATAAAGACGATACAAGGCATACTTTTCTTTGCTTGCGAAAAAAGGTCTCGTACTCTTGAGGCACCTACTCCGACGAACATTTCAACGAAATCCGAGCCCGAAATGGAGAAGAACGGCACGTTAGCTTCGCCGGCTACGGCTTTGGCAAAAAGCGTCTTGCCTGTGCCCGGGGGACCTACAAGTAACACGCCTCTGGGTATCCGCGCGCCGACGGTTATAAATTTCTTGGGATTTTTTAGGAAATCTACAATTTCTTTCAGCTCTTCTTTTTCTTCCTCGGCGCCTGCCACGTCGTTGAAACGCACTTTTACGCCCGAACTCAGCCTGGCTTTGTTTTTGCCGAAGTTCATAGCGCTGTTGGCGCCCTTGCCGCCACGCATGGAAAAAATAATAAAGATTGCCATGACGCCGATAAGCACGAACGATAGTATGGGCAGAATGTTGCTCCAGAAAGAGCCGTCAGACGGATCGCTGAGCGATACATATGGCAGGGGGTTTGCGCCCACGCCTTCTTGAATATCTGTCATCAAATCCGTGCGGTAGCTTATGACGCACGTATAGTCGCTCTTCTTTTCGTTTTCTTTGAATTCGTCAAGTGTGAACTTGGAATCGACCAGCCTTACTCTTATGTTGTAGCTGTCCGTCATAATGACGCCGTCTACCTTGCCTTGCTGTACGTCTTGTAGAAATTCGCTATATACCTTTACTGCCGGCTTGGTTCCGAAGAGGTCTCCTCCCCATAAAAGAGTTGCTATCAGTATGGTTGCGAGTATCAACGCTATTATTACATAAATGGATTTTTTCGTATTATTGTTTTGATTATTCACATTATTCCTCTATTTACCGTTTGTTAGAATGTAATTATAGCATAATAACATACCATTGGCAACAATATTATTCTTTGAAAAAGCCCGGAATTTATTATAGAAGTCGTTTTTTTTGTATGCCGTTTATGCGAAGCACGAGCTTGCTTATAAGTTCGGCGGCAATAGCGGAAAGCGCGTTAACAAGACTTGAATCGACATCTTTCAGCGCCTCAAAATTGTTTTCACGGACGGCTGCAACGATGCCCAGTATGCCCAGGTCTCCCACCCGCCCCAGCCTTTTATCCAAGGCTCCCCCGGCGGAAAGCCCGTTTCTTGTGCATTTAATCTTGCCTACGTCCTTGTGATCGCCTATACAGGCGTCCACGGCGATTATGAAATTGTGTTTATGGTGCTTTTTGATATGGTCGAGATATTCTGCGTAGTTGACGCCGTTCACAGGTCTGGCTCTACGTCCGTAAACGTAAGCGTCGACGCCGTATTTCATCACTAGCAGGTCTCCCACGGCAGGTCCTAGGCTGTCTCCGACGATGTTGTCCGTTCCTATGCACAATATTACGGGTTTGGGCATAAAATCTCCTGAAGAAAAATATGGTTTCTTATAAAGAATCGACCAAAGCAACAAAAATATACCCGCGGCGTCTCCGCTTTCGCGCTTGAGGCGAGAGGAAAAAGCAGAATATTTATAAAAAAACCGCAAGCTAAACAAAATTATGTGGGCAGGCAAACAATAATTGTCTTGATTTTTTTATGCGCATATGCTAAACTTGCTTTGTATCTTATAATTACGATAATAGAACATAATACCGCCTCGGAGGAATATATGGCAGACATAATAAGTAAAATAAACATTTTGGACATCGTGATCATCGCATTGACGGTGCTGTTGCTCTTGTTCGGAATATGGCGGGGCATGTACAAAATGTTGCATGGTTTTATCTCCTCGACCATTGCTCTCGTCATTGCTATTCTGCTTACCTCCACGGTAGTAACCTTCACTGTAGATAACACTCAGGTGGACGAAAAGCTGGTTACCCTTGCTGCTCAACCGCTGAGCAAGATACCCAATTCCCAGCAGGTCGTTGCTTTTTACGATTTAGATAGCAATCCTGACACAGCCGAAGAGTTGGGCTTTAATCCCGGTTCCGGTCCCCAGCCTTATACCAAATTGTTAGAAGGTACAAAGTTTGCCTTCCTTTCACCTATTGTCAAGCCCATTGTCAACAAGTATGTGCAAGCCAACGGCGCCACTCCTTTCATTCGGGCGCTTGTCGCGGTAATTATTGCTTACGCCTTGAGCGTGGCGGCTTTTCTTATATTATGGATATTGTTTTTTATTCTTGTAAGCATTATTTTCTTGATACTAAAAAAAGTCGTTACTGCGACGTATATCGGCTATTATTTGAACAAGGTTGTGGGCGGCGTGCTTGGAGTGGTGATCTCGGCAGCGCTTATATTCGGTTTTCTGACCATCATTAAGCTTATGGGCAATTATGAGCAGGTCATTCCCGTCAACCGCATGATAGAGGAATCTACGGTAACGAAGCTGCTCGCCAACAAAAATTTCTTATATACGCTTGTAGCTGATAAAATTGATGTTCAATCGCTGATTGACAAGCTTATGGCGATGATTGCCAAAACGGGCTTGGTATAATATAACCAAAGATTTTTGTTTTAAGGAGGCTTTATGCGTTACACAAATTTTGCCGGCGGTTGCTTCGGCAAGATAGTAAGTTCGGTGCTGAGCGCTATTCTAGGCATGGTGCTGACCTTGGGCGGGATTGCTCTTGGCGGCTATATCCTTATCACAAGGAAGGGCATGGTCGGCACGGTGGAGGAGTTTGCTCAAGGCAGAAATCTACCTATTGATTTTGACGAAAGCTTGAGCGGGTTGAGCCTTCTTGACTGGGGCAAAACGCTCATACCTATTTTCGGTAATATTGAATCGACGCCTATTGGAGATATCGAAAAAGCCTTAGGTGTCAGCATTCTTTCGGAAAAAATAAGCGACATAACCGGTCTTGAAGAGCAAGTCATAAAAGACTCTACCCTTGCTGATTTTGGCAAGACCTTCGCCGACAACCTTACTCTTGCGCAAGCTTCGGAGACTTTTGGCATAGAATTCCCCGACCTTCCCGTTTTTGAGGATACGGAATTTCTTTCACAACC
>JAQVME010000176.1 GCA_028703745.1 Clostridia bacterium | reverse complement strand
CGTCGTAGTTATAGGCGGCGGAGCCGTCGGCGCGGAGGTAGCTTATCTCTTGAAATATGAGCTGGGCAAGGACGTCAAGGTTGTGGAGATGATGAAATACATTATGAACCATGTCTGCACCGCCAATAGAGGACACCTCATTCATTACCTTGAAAGGGCGGGCGTGGAGCTTATGAACTGTACTAAGGTGCTACGCATTGACAAGGACAAGGTGGTGGTCAGCCAGAACAAGCACAAAAACGTGCCTGACCCCTACAATTCATGGTCGCCTATACTCCCCGAAAACGTTGAGAACCCCATGGATATTTTCAAGAAGATAAAAGACGATTGCGTAGAAAAGGAACTTGCCGCCGACGCGGTGGTTCTCGCCATAGGCTCCTGCTCCGACAACGATCTTTTTTATGAGCTTACGAAGAACAACGCCGCCAAGGAGATATACAATATCGGCGACAGCTTCAAGGGCGGACTGGTGTTTGACGCCGTTCGCAGCGCCTACCGCAAGGCAAGAGCAATATAACCGTTGCGGCAAAAGGCTCTTTTTAGAGAGTGGAGGTAAAAATGAAATTAAATAAACAACAAAAAAACATACTTGAGGGCGGTGAGGGCGAAATAAAAGCCCTCATGATGAAAACCCTCGTAATGTTCGGCGACATATTCGGCGCGCAAAAAATGGCAAGCGTCACGCACAAAACCGGACATCTCGTCACCAGCTTCGGCATAGGGCTTTTGAAGCCGCTTTACCGGACTATGGACCGCATTATTGCCGAAGAATTGAAGGCTGAAGGCGGCTTCACCGTTGACCCCCGCCCTATTGATTATTCCAATGTCAAATGCTCGCCGCTCGAAAAGCTGGTTTTCAGCAAAATAATGTACTCCCGCCAAAAGGAATACGAGGAGCAACTAAAAAAAGTCGGATTGAAGAACGACAACGCTTTCTCATGCACCTGCTATCTTGACGAAGTAGGCAATACTCCGAAGGAGGGCGACGTGCTTTCCTGGGCGGAATCCTCCGCCGTGGTGTTCGCCAACTCTGTGCTGGGCGCGCGCTGCAACCGCAACAGCGGTATGTTCGACCTTTTCGGCGCCATATTAGGGTGTGTGCCCGAATTCGGGCTGCTAACCGACGAAGGCAGAAAGGCTGACTGGATAGTACGTGTCCAGACGTCGTCAAAACCCGAAGCCCAGGTGCTGGGCAGCGCAATAGGTCTCAAGGTCATGGAGGACGTGCCTTATGTCGAAGGACTTGACAAATTCCTTGGTGATACCTTGGATGATGCGGCGATAGGCTATTTGAAAGACTTCGGCGCGGCAACCGCTTCGAACGGCGCCGTGGGTTTGTACCATATACACAATCTCACGCCCGAAGCAAAAAGGCTGGGGAAATCTCTTATAAAAGACAACGTTAAGGAATATATAATTGACGATGCGGAGCTTGAACGGGTATACAAGGCGTACCCCATAATGTGGAAAAAGCCGGGCGGCAAGCCTCAAATGTGCTTTATCGGCTGCCCGCATCTGACCTTTAGGCAACTCAACGAATGGACAGAGCGCATTTCCTCGGGGCTGAGTCAAAATGCAAGACAAAAGGTGGCGATACGCACCGTGCTGAGCGCAAGTCCGGACGTAGTCGAAAAATTTAAGAAAACCGACGGCTATCAGAAACTCAAAAACACCGGCGCAAGCCTGACGAGCATATGTCCTCTTATGTACACCAACAACCCGCTCACCAGAAAGCGCAATATAGCCACAAGCTCCAACAAGCTGAGAACGTATTCGGCGGCAAGATATTACAAGGACAGCCATTTATTAGACATAATTTTAGGCAAGGAGGGTGAATAATATGAAAACATTTAAGGGCAGAGTGCTCTCCGCAGGCAACTGGAAGGGTCAAGCCGTGGTATCAAGGCAGGGCGTTAATACCCTTGCAACCTTCCAAAAAAGCGCGCTCAAGAATGCCAAAGAAGTCATAGTATCCGACCAAAACAACGCCGATATCTTCGGACAGAACATCACAGGGAAGGCGCTGTGCCTCCCAATAACCATCGGTTCGACTACCGGCGGACTTGTTATCCAAACCATTTGTTCCATGAACATAAATCCCGCAGCCTTCCTCTTTTCCGAACATATTGACAGCCTTGCCGCCAGCGGAATTGTGCTTGCAAAGGTGTGGGAAAACAGCAACGTCATAGCCGTCGATAAACTGGGCAAGGAGTTCTTGGACACGGTGAAAACCGGAGATACTCTGCAAATATCCGAAGACGGTACCGTCACTGTTATTGAATAACTAATAAAAAACCGCCGGAAATTACAAGAAGAAAGCGCCGTCCAACAAAAAACCGGAGCGGCGCTTTTTAATTCTTGTTCTTTGTGTTTTTTATGCCTTTTCGCTGAGCGTGTCTCTGTCGATTATGACATTGTTGTCACCAGGGACCACGTCCGTCAGGGCATCCGAAAGAAGCACCCCGAAAAGCACATTATCAATTATGATATCCAAATCAAAATGCTTTTGCCCTATGCCCTCGGCAAGCTTGTCTCCCAGCCCGCTTTGTGTCACGTTCAAAAAGGCGCGCCCAAACAGCTTTATTGCGGTAAGATTTGAAAAATTTAGTGAGCTTATTTCGTTAGGTAGCTTGTCGGCTAGCAGTTCAAGAATAAAATCTATTATGCCGCTGTCAATAACCTCGAGTTCACCCTGTCCGAAAAGTCTGTCCAAATCAATATTTACATCCGCCATACCCGGATAATACTCGGCAAATGCCTCTTTGTTGGTCTCAAGAAAATAAAATATTGCCTTTATGCCCTGTTTAAGAATAACTAGCTCGGGCATGTCGGCTCTCAAATTCTCGTCGCCGCTATCAATGGTGCGCACAAAAAATGCGGCAATATCGAGCAAATCCTCGTATCCCGTCTGCGGCAGAGGCGCTCCGCCGTAGTCCGTAACGATTTTGTTCAGTGAAGATCCGCTGCCGTATAAGGGCGTGGTGAATAAGTCGTGAATAACATTGTTTGCCAGCAGGTCTACGACGGGCGCCATATCCTGAGAAAAACCGAACATAGATTGCAATTCTGACGCGCTCAGCGAGCCCATAACTTTCGTTTTCATGGATTTTCCGAAATGCGCCAGCGAATACGCAGTGAAGTCCTCTTTCATTAGGTTATAATCTGCGGCAGTATTGAAAGGCGGCACGTAGTCCATGTTTATTTTGTCGAACCGCTTTGAGGTTATTCTGACCTCACGCGGTGTGAACTCAACCATTCTGTAGGCGTTCGGAACAAAGAGCAGAGAGGATGTTTCTATATCCAGCAGGCGGTTGCCTTCGGGGGAAACGTAAGAAGCTATATCCTGACCGTGAAGATGTCCGGTAAACAAATACCGGCAGCCGTTGTCGGCAAGCGCCGCCGCAAGCTCGCGGAAGCTGTCCTTGACATCATCCAGTCCCATCATCTCGCCAATAAGCAGGGGCATATGGGAAGCTAGGGGCTTGTGCGCAATGGCTAGGGGCGTCTTTCCGTCCTTAGCGCACTGCACCAGCTGCTCCTCGACCCACGCTATTAGCTCGTCGTCAATTTCTTCCTTGGGTCCGTCAATGTCCGGGCTGAGATAGTCGTCGTTGTCTATGGCTATGACTCTGTATTTTGCGTTTATGTCAGCGACGTACGAAAGCGAACGAGTGTCCTTTACAATAGCTTGCTTGTAGCCAAACTCGTGATAAATCTCACGGAGCATATTGGCGTCGGCTCTCACTCCGGTGTGCTCGGTTCGCTTGAGTCCGTCGTGGTTGCCGTTAATAATAAATACCTGCTTGCCTGCATCAACAAGCTTTTGAAGTATCCTTGCCGCGGCATATTGGGATGCTATATCGCCGTTTTCGGTGATATCTCCCGTCACAAGCACGGTTTT
>JAQVME010000012.1:9081-15616 GCA_028703745.1 Clostridia bacterium | reverse complement strand
ATATTACTGCCGGCTGTGATAACATATTATCACAATTTTGCCGAAATGGTGGAATGGCAGACGCGACGGACTCAAAATCCGTTGATGGCAACATCGTGTGGGTTCAAGTCCCACTTTCGGCACCATACACACAAAGACACCTCTTGCGGGTGTCTTTTTGTGTATCAAAATCAATTTGGGACTTGAACGGGCGTGCAAGGCGACAGTCCGGTGGACTGTCGACCACGCCCCGGCGTGATAGCGCAGAATAACGGCAATGCGAATGAGATGTATGTTAGGGATGATTCTTACAAGGAAACAGCAGGCATTCAAGCAGAGCAAGTCCCACTTTCGGCACCATACACACAAAGACACCTCTTGCGGGTGTCTTTTTGTGTATCAAAATCAATTTGGGACTTGAACGGGCGTGCAAGGCGACAGTCCGGTGGACTGTCGACCACGCCCCGGCGTGATAGCGCAGAATAACGGCAATGCGAATGAGATGTATGTTAGGGATGATTCTTACAAGGAAACAGCAGGCATTCAAGCAGAGCAAGTCCCACTTTCGGCACCATACACACAAAGACACCTGTTTCGGGTGTCTTTTTAATAAGATGTTTGTATTATAAATAGCCTATTATTAACAATGGTTTGTTTGGCAAACCCTTTACTAAATCAAGATATTGCAAAAAGATAGCTTATTGTGCTATAATCATTTATAATAATCCGCGATGAGTTCGAGAGAAACGGTATCAAAAACAGCCGCGTAATAGTCGTCATTGCCAATGAACCCTACATAAAAAAAAGCGTTTGCGTGCATGTCTGCAAGGATTTTTATTTGGATACGTTGAAGGAATTTCTTCTGCGAAATATTCGCGCGGATTCTCTCTTCGAAGTGACCGTAAGCCTTCGACAGTAGCTCGTCAACGGGAGTTTGGGCTACCGGAATTAGCGGTACAGTTTCCCGCCTTTCCGTTATTAATGTAATAGAGCTGTGCGTCTTGCAATAATCAACTTCGGCGGTATACTCAAGTGAAGTGGCGTCCTTCTGAAAAGCGCCCTTGGCTTCGCCGTACTCGTAACCTACCGTTATGTTCTCATAGCCAAGCCTTGACGGAATGAGCGTAAGCCGGCACAACTCGCGCGAATGTTGCTTCAGCAAGGTGACCTCAACGAAAAAATCTGTGGTAAGCCCACGCAGCTTTGTGCGCTCAAGCAACTCCACATAGGCGTATAGTCCGGAGGGCATGGCGGGTTTGCACCCGTAAACGACAAAAACAAAACAAGTAAGAAACAATATAAGTATTATTTTCCGCATAATAATAACTATGTCGAAATATGCGGCATTATAACGAAAAAAGGAGAATCATGACAAGAGCTAGAAAAGGCTTTTTAATAGGCGTTGCAGGCACGTTCTGCAACCTTCTGCTTGCCGTCACAAAAATTATTATAGGTATGCTTAGCGGTAGTATTGCTATACAAACCGATGCCGTAAACAATCTCGGAGATGTGCTTAGCACCTCTGCCGTTGCCGTTTCTTTTCTTATCAGCGGAAAGAAGGCCGACAAGCAGCACCCCTACGGGCACGGAAGGCTGGAATACGTCGTCAGCTTCGCCATAGCCATCATTATTATCGTAATTGCAATTGAGTTTGTCATCACTTCGGTGAAACGGATCATATCTCCCCTGCCTGTAACTTTTTCCTGGCCGTTCTTCGCCGTCATTGCCGCAGGCATAGTAATAAAGCTTGGCATGGGGATTTTTTATCATATTTCTAACAAAAGTTTGGCATCGCCGACCTTGCGCGCTTCTGAGATTGACAGCTTTCAAGACGTGCTTATCTCTTCCGTTACTTTGGTGTCCTTTGCCGTCTCGCGGTTTACCGCTGTGCCTCTTGACGCCATCTTTGCTCTGTCTATTGCCGCGCTGATTTTCATAAACGGTATCAGGCTCGTAAAAAGCACCATGGACACTATCATCGGAGGCAGAAGCGACAGATTTCTCAACTCAAAGATTATGTCGTTCATTATGACCCAGCCGAATATCATTGGCGCCCACGACCTGATGCTACACGATTACGGACCCAACCGTTCGATAGCCAGCGTGCACGCGGAGGTGCCCTCGTCGCTGTCACTCAATGACGCGCACAGGATTATCGACGAAATAGAAAGGAACGTGCTTTCGGAATTCAACATTGACCTTGTAGTACACATCGACCCCGTAGACATGGACGACAAGGTCAGCCGCAGCTACAAACTTGCCTTCAGAAAAAAGTTGCAAGAGCTGAATCCGGCTCTAGGCTTTCACGATTTCCGCGTCGACAAAACGCTCAAAACTATTTTTATCGACATCGTCATTCCTTTCGAACTGGACATTGACGAGGAACATATACTCGCCGAATTAAAAAAACTTGATTTCGGAGAATTCTGCTTTGAATGCATAATTGATTATCAATAATTGGAGGTAAAAAATTAAATGAATCTAGGAAGCAAATTAATACATAAATACTGGAAGTTCATCGAGAAAAAAGACTTTCAAAGAATGGCTTTGCAATCGCCGCCCGAGGGTGTCACCGTCATAAGCGATATTCAGTATGTAAATGACGACAACGCCGCGCATCTGCTCGACGTTTATTATCCCCAAGGCACCTCCGCGCCCCTTCCCGTTATTTTTGTTATACACGGCGGAGGCTGGACATACGGCAACAAGGAGCTAGACAAATTTATGGGCATGCGCATAGCTCTTGACGGCTTCACGGTAGTCAACATAAATTACCGCTTGATACAAGAGGCGCGCTTCCCCGCGCAGCTACAGGACGTATACGCCGCTCTCAACTGGCTAGAAAGACGTCACGACGATTATTTTGCCGACATATCAAACGTATTTATTGTGGGAGATTCTGCCGGAGGACACCTTGCCAGCCTGACGCTGGCGCTTGAATCCAACACAGAGCTTGCCGAAAAATGGCAGCTGCGTACCGACATAAAGCCGCGAGGCGGCGGACTCATCTGCGGCGCTTTCGAATTCAATTTTCTGCTCAAGCTGCGCAATCCCGTCATAAAAGCTTATGGCAAATATTTTCTCGGAAAAGAATTCAGAAAGTCAGAATGGTTGCCCTATCTTCAGTTTTCGGCAGTCTATAACGGCGCTCTGCCGCCGGTGTTTCTCTCGAGTTCCGAAAAGGATTTCATAAAAAGCCAGACGAGAAAAATGGCAAAATTCCTTGACGAGCACAAACAGCCCTACAAGCTCAGGCTGTGGGACAGCGCCACAAAGAACAAGCTGACGCACGTTTATCAGGTCATCTATCCCGAATATGAAGAATCGGTTATTACAAACAAAGAAATGACGGATTTTTTCAAAACACTCATAAAGTAACATCTGCAGTATATACCAACGGGTTATTTCGATTTGACTCGAGATAACCCGCTTTTTAGTTTATTAATATTGAAATGGTGGGAAGGATGCTTAGCGCCTTCTTTTTTCTATGGCGTACATCACGGTTTTTGACACGCCTAAGAGTACGAAAGCTATGGCAATCGAAGCGCCGGCTTGTATCATACTTTCGATGATGCCGATAGCCGCAACGGGGAAGCCATACAAAATTGCCGTGGCGAAGAAATATCCGGCTATCATAATAATTGAGGCAAAAAGCATAGAGATAAAGTAAGCTATGAATTTTAGCTTTGACGGCAGTACTTTTATGAGTAGCCTAGCGGTAAGCCCTACTACGAAGCCCTCTGCGCCTTTTATAAGGAGCGTGAACGGCGCCCAAATGGTGTATCCGAGAATGAGATCCGCCGCCGCCGAGCCTATGCCGCCGGCTATGAGTCCTGCGAAGGGACCAAAGAATATGCCCGTAACGAATATGACGGCGTCTCCGAAATTCAAAAAGCCTTCGGTTTTCGGCAAAGGTATGGGCAGAACAATAGTCACCACCGCTACGAGAGCAGTGAAGACGGAACTGAAAGCAATTAGCTGAGTTCTGTTCATAAATTTCTCCTTGCTAAAATTCTATTCCGCTTCGCTGAAGCAGCGGTCAAGATGCTCCTTGTCGGGCTTCTTTGTAAATATGCTTACGACGGGTGTTATTATCATCGAGAATATCATACAAATAACTCCTGTCAGCGGAGCTCTTTGTATGCCGGCTTTTATGACGCCGCCAAAGCCCGTCGCCCCGGCGATAAGTCCGAATACCACCGTCATAATGACAGTAATCGTCACGCCGCTAATGATTGATACCATTGCGGCGGCGGAGGTAATCTTGCGGCTGTACAGTCCGTAAATGAAAGGTCCTATGAAGCAGCCGGCAAGGCAGCCCCAGCTTATGGACATGAGTGTGACGATAGCGTCTATCTTGAGCGCCGCAAGCAGCGCGCTGACGATAACGAAAATCAGGCATACCACTCTCAAAATGCCTTTTATTTTGTTTTCACTTGCCTTTTTGTCTACGTAACCTTTGTAGCCGTCAATGACAAGCGCCGAGGATCCGCTGAGCGCCAAAGACGAAAGCGTGGACATACTTGCCGATAGTAGAAGCACCATAATCAGTCCGAGCATAGCTCCTGAGAAGTTGGCGCGGAGAAGCATTTCCGGCACTACCGCGTCTGCGCCGCCTGCGGGAAAGCCCCCCGGGAAAAACAGTCTGGAGAACCCGCCGTTGAAATACGCGCCGCCGCCTATAATCAGAGCAAAGACCGTACTGATTACGGCGCCCTTCCTTATGGCGGCATTGTTCTTTATGGTATAGAATTTGTGCACAGACTGCGGCATCGCCCAGATGCCGAAGGAAGTCAGCAGAATAATTATTATGAGGTTGAAGCCGGCAGAATCTATGAGTTTTCCGCTGGCGGCGTTGAAGCCGGGGAAAAAGCCGTACCCGATATCCGAAAGCGTGCGCAAACCCTCCGCGCCGTTGACCTCCGGAGCGCGCATCATTAGTATCAGCATTACTATGACTCCGCCGACCATTATGATGCCCTGAATGAAATCAGATAGGACTGTGGCAAAGTAGCCGCCGAAGAACAAATACAACGCCGTCATCAAAGCCATAATGGCTATGCACCAATAAAAATCTATACCGAATATCCTTTCAAACAAATAACCCAGTCCCTGATATACGGAAGTGGAGTACGGAATAAGAAAAATAAAAATAATGATTGAAGAAACAAGTTTTATGTATTTGTTGTTATACCTTTTTTCAAAAAACTCGGGCATGGTTCTGGTGTTAAGCACACGCGTCATTTTTCTGGTGCGCTTTGCAAGCACCCACCAAGCAAACAGCGAACCGAAAAAGGCGTTTGCTATGCCGATCCAAATTGCGGACAAACCCATACTCATGCCGAACTTTCCGGCGTAGCCCACAAAGACGACAGCTGAAAAATACGTGGTACCATAAGAAAAAGCCGCCATCCAGCCGCCTATACCCCTGTCGCCAAGGAAATAGCTTGAAAGCGTGCGGCTCTTTTTGCGGCTGTAGAAAGCAATAACCACCATCATGGCTATGTAAATGATCAACATAAGCGTGGGAGCCAGCTTTGAATGCGCAGCCCCTGCGAATGAATATAACAAACTGTTCATTGGTTGCCTCCGTACCTCAATAATTCTTTCCAGTATATAATAAAAACTATTTGATAGCAACCATATGATTTAGATTAATCAAAAAAGCTCAGTCTTTGGGCAAAATCTCTCCTGTATCGGCGCTTTGAAATATGAGCCAGTAGCCTTGAAATTTTGGCATATTCTTTACCGGTAGCCAGTCACATATGCATTCGGTTTCCTTCGGCGGGGTTTTGCCTTCATAGCCGGGCACTCCGTAAGCAATGTGCGTCACAGCGTCCTCTTCGACAAGCACCCCCGCCACGTAATAATCCTCTTTGTCATAGTTGATTTTTACCCATTTCGAGGAAGGTATGATTTTTTCCAATGTTTCCTCGCGTGGATACATCACAAAAAGCTCGTCAAGCCTGTCCTTGACAGAAAAATAAAAGCTTCTGGCGTCAGGCATACTCTTGAAGTCAGGAATGGGTCGAATTTGCTCCTTGCTTTTTACTTGCGTTTCATCTCCGGTCTTTAATCTTTCTTTGGCGCTTTGAAAAACTGCCGAATTTTCAACACTATTCTCTGCCAAAGTTGTTTGATTTTGCTGAGAAAATCTGTCTTTTTTGTTTGCGTTTCCATAATTAACCTCCTTGTTTTGGGCTTTTATATTACCTTCTTGCACATAGCCATCTTTCATTAGTGGCTTTTCTTCATTCTTTAATGCATCGGTTATCTCCCGAAGCTGTATCCTTCCTCTTACGCCCCCCTCGGCGTAGATTTCATTTCCGCAAAGCACCACACAGGAGATTTCGTCCGAGCTTTTGAAATCAATATCTTCATGTAGCTCGAACTCCGTTTTTGCCGCATCCAGCTTCCGGATTATCAGTCCTCCCGCGCCGATTCTTAGCGCTAGCGTCATTTCCTTGTCCTTGCAATCGACAACGACCTTTATCCCCACGGAGCCGCCCACGCGTACGAGTGTTAGATACCCTTTGGCTCCGTTTTTAGATAATAT
>JAQVME010000012.1:0-9071 GCA_028703745.1 Clostridia bacterium | reverse complement strand
GTCATAACCCTCCGCCTTTTTATACTATATTCGCATATTTCCAACATTATTAACATTTATGATAATGAATAGTTGACTGTTTCAAATTAAAGATTGTATACTTATTAAATATAAACAGCACAGTTATGGCTTTCGACAAAGGGGTTTTATGCGCAGACTGCTCAAGATTCTGATTATAATAGTTTTGGTAGCTCTAAATATCTCACTTTTTGCGGGACATAAGCTATACGAAAAAAAGAAAGCCATGATAATGCTCCCGGGCTTTTTGGGTAGCATGCTTATCGACGAAGAAAACATTTATTGGGTAACCTATCCTCTCGAAGGACAAAGTTACGAGGCGCCAAAAGAATCAAAAAAGGGCGTGCTGACACGTCTTATAAGCACGCTCATTATGGACGAGGAAGGTCGGCGCAAAATTGATATGTATCCCCCGTCACCCTTTGACGAGACTATGAGCGGAGGCACCTATAACCAATATTTGGACATCTACAAGCACCTGAAGGCACGCTTCAGCGAACAATACGAGGTGCTGAATTTCCAATATGACTGGATGAAAAGCAGCTACGACAACGCCAAGAAGCTTGACGCTTTTATCGAAGAAAACGGCTATGACGAAGTAGTGCTACTGGCGCATAGCATGGGCGGAATTGTCGGAGACAATTATTTGTCCCTCGGAGAAAAACAGCGCAGTAAGATATCCCTATATGCCACCTTCGGTAGCCCGCACGCGGGAGTTGTCGAAACGCTCCACGTGCTTGAGGCGCGCGCCTACGGAGGTCTTCCCGCGGTATTCTCGGAACTCTTCGGCGATTTGGTTTTTGACATCGTACGCAATATGCCCGCCGCCCTTCAAATGTTGCCGAGCAAGCTTTTGCTCGATTCTCCTTATTACAAAAACGCCGAGGGCGGTCATACGTCTTTTATCCGAATACAAATTGCCGAAGACGAGTACAGGTATCTTACCGACTGGGAAGAAATCAAGGACTTCTACGCCTCCAGAGAATGGTCGCAATACATAACCGACACCGAAAAGAGCGGACAGCCGAAACGAACCTTCAACGAGGCTCTCGAGATGTTTAACCGCCTGTATTACCAAGATGGCGGTAGCTACAAGCACGTAACCGAGCTAGTAAACAGTTACTTTTTTGTCGGCGAAAAGGAGAGGCTCTCCGCAAAAGTATGCGTGCAATACAATCTCAACGGCACGGTTAGGTCGCTATACGCAAAGAATTATACCGACAACACCGTTTCTATCCCCTCCGCCGCCTGCGGTCTGCCGCTGGACGATGAAAGAGTAATCTACTTCCCTGAAGTAGACCACGGCGGAATTTTTATGATGATAGACGAAGAAAGACACACCCCTATAGACAAACTGGAGGAGCTTCTGAACGCTCTCAGCGACGAATGAGAAAAGCACAAGCCATAATCTTACTCTTTTTATTTTGCTCCGTAGCCCTGCTTGCTGCTGCGGGCTTTTTGAACACCGACAAGCTTCAACTGAATAGCTGGATGTCGCTGATTGACGGTAGCGCACATTTGACTGATATAGCAATGCCGGGCAGCCACGACGCAGGCACTTATGAATGCTTTGTCTGGGATAAGACCCAGCATCTCTCTATAGCCGAGCAGCTCGAGAGCGGAACGCGATACTTCGATCTGAGAGTGGATAACAGCCTTTTCAACGATTTCGGCAACTACGAAAACCTCCGCATGTATCACGGGCTTACGTCGCCTACGACCTTTTACAGCGTACTGCTGGAAATCAGAGACTTTGTTGAATGCCACCCTACGGAATTTCTCATTCTGGACTTCCAGCACTTTCGCAACGAGCCCTATATTCAGATGCTTGAACTGATAGAAGAGCATCTCTCTCCGGAATATTACGCGCTAAAAAACCCTGTCGATATAGCTTCGCTTACGCTGGGCGAGATACGCGCTATGGGCGCAAGGTATATGATTGCTTGGGGAGATTTTGACAGCCTGCAAGCTTTTGACAAGCAATATCTCTTTTACAGGCGCGATGTTCTAAGTTCACCGTATATCAATCCGTACCATACCACCGCCGACGAATACTTAATTGAGCAAGGCTTTGAACACTATTACGCCGGACGCGACAATAGGCTTTTTGTGTTGCAGTCACAAAAGACAGGGGTATTCGCAGATTTTGATACTATGAATCCGCAAAGAAACGAAGAAAGTTTCTCGCCCAAGGCAAACGCGTTTTTGCGCTCTCTTAGAAGCGGCGGCAGATTGTCCGACACAAATATCGTAATGCGTGATTTCATAGACGAAGAAAAGTCGAAGCTTATTATCAGCCTCAACCTTTCAAAAAACCTTGTTAAACCTAACAGTATTAGGGCTTTTTCAGCTCTCGTCAAATCTTCTCTATAACCAAATTAACAAACAAGAACGCCGCCGTAACGCCGGTATTTCTCAAACTTACGAGCGTATTGTCGGTAACGGCAACTACAATGCCGGTCGCCCCCAAAGCATGACGGTTGTTTGCTTGCGCAGTATGTTGAATAGAGATGTTGGTTGCGTTGCCATTTTGTTGCACGGTAAGCGCGACAAGTCCATCCACAGTCGGTACGGCAGTAGCGCTAAACGTGACGTTATAGACACCGTTATTCAGCCTCAAGGTAGCCGTATCTGTGTTTTCGATATCGTTGCCGATGAACAATATGTCGTTTAGCGGAAGCTCGGCGCCTGTCGGCAGCGCGCCGGTATCGGGATTTATATAATAAGCAAGACCGGGTAGCGGTTTAATTATCCTTTCGGTGCAAGCGGCGTTGCGTCTGGCAACTAGGCTTCTGTTTCTGCGGATTCTGTTATTCACCTTCACCTCATAAATAATAAAACATATTAAACGAATGCCGCCATTATTCCCGCGAAATGATAAAAAAAGCGCCACGTTACCGTGGCGCCCTGAAGTTATATATTATTAATAGCTGATTTATTGCTGCTGAGATTTGTTGTACTCGTCAATTATCTTCTGCGCCGTAGCCGCGGGAGCCTCGTCGTATCTTTCGAACTGCATAGAAAATCTGCCTCTCCCCTGCGTCATGGAGCGAAGGTCTGTGGCATACTTGAACATTTCGGACTGCGGCACCTCGCCTTTTACGACGGTCTTTCCGCCAACGGTTTCCATGCCGAATATTTTGCCTCTTCTCTTATTCAGGTCGCCCATTATGTCGCCCATATAATTCTCGGGCACGGTGACATTTACGCTCATTATGGGTTCTAACAGCACGGGATTGGCTTTCGAAAGACCTTCTTTGTATGCCATTGATGCCGCCATTTTGAACGCCATTTCCGAAGAGTCTACGTCGTGATAGCTGCCAAAATACAGCACTGCCTTGAGTCCTACTACGGGATAGCCCGCCAGCACTCCCTTCAATATGCTTTCTCTCAAACCTTTCTCTACGGCGGGAATGTACTGCTTTGGCACTACGCCGCCTACGATTTCGTCGCTGAATTCAAAGTCGACTTCGGGCTTGGGTTCAAATCGTATATGTGCATCACCGTACTGTCCGTGTCCGCCCGACTGCTTTTTGTATTTGCCTTGCTGTTCGACTGTCTTCTTTATGGTTTCGCGGTAAGGCACTCTCGGCTCGGAAAGCTTTGCCACAACGCCTTCTTTGTTTTTGAGCTTTTTGCACAGCACGTCAAGCTGGGTTTCGCCCATACCGTAAATAAGCATATCAAACGTCTCGATATTCTTTTCTAAGCGGAAGGTAGGGTCCTCCTCAAGCAGCTTCGCCAGTCCGCCGAACACCTTGTCTTCCTTGCCTTTTTCGGCGCTGGAAACAGCCATAGCGAACACAGGTTCGGGATATTCTATGGGCGCAAGATTTACTTTGAAGGACACATCGCACAGCGTATCGCCCGTCGAGGTGTAATTCATCTTTGCAAAAGCGCCGACATCACCTGCCTGAAGCATTTCGACAGGCTCGGATTTGTTGCCTTTCATCAGCAAAAGAGAAGAGACCTTTTCGGTTTCTTCCTTGGTCATATTGTATAATATATCGCCTACCTTGACTTTGCCGCTGGCGACCTTGAAGATCTGGAACTTGCCGATAAACTTGTCAACTATGGTTTTGAAAACCTGAGCGACAAACTTTTCGTTTTCGTTGCAGGAAAGGGCGACGGCTTCTCCTGCGGCGTTCTGCGCCGGACGGGAAGGTCTCTCGTCGGGAGAGGGGAAGAACGAAATGATATTTTCGAACAGGTTTGTAATTACGGGTTTGACAACTGCCACTCCCGCAACAACGGGAATGAGTTCGGCATTCATCATTCTTATTTTGCAGCCCTTCTTCTTTTCTTCAAGCGTCAATTCCTCGCCGCTGAAGAACTTTTCGAGCAGTTCGTCGTTTGCTTCTGCGGCGAACTCCGTCAATGAGCCGTTCAGCTCTGCGGCAACCGCTGAAAGGTCGGCGGGGACGGCTATTTCGTTGTTTTCGTTGTCGTATGCCTTCATCGACAGTATGTCGACATAGCCCGTCATTTCGTACTCGTTCATAATCGGCAGCTCGATAGGCGCTATCCTGGTGCCGTACTTTTCTTTTATGGCGGCTACAGTCTTCAAATAATCGGAGTTCTCTTTGTTGACGCCGTTTATGAAGATAAACATCGGTATGCCTTTTTCGGTGCAAAAATCAATTGCCTTCTCGGTACCCACGGTTAAATTGCCGCCGGCGGAGGTGACGATAATCGCCGTGTCGACTACAGTCAGAGCAGAGACCATCTCGCCCTCATAATCAAAAAAGCCGGGGACGTCGAGAATATTGAATTTATAATCTTTATAACTAAGGTATGAAAGGCTCAAGGCTATGCTCATTTTGCGGTTGATTTCTTCTTGGTCATAGTCGGAAACCGTATTACCGTCATCCACCCTGCCCAGTCGCTCAATAGCTTTGTTTTTGAAAAGAATGGCTTCAAATAAAGAGGTTTTGCCCTCTCCGCTGTGCCCGATAATCGCAATGTTTCTTATCTTGTCTTTAAGGTAAACTGCCATATGATCGCTCCTATATATTAATTATTTTAAAAAGATATAATAATATGATACTATATCCTTCAGCCTTTTTCAATATCAAAATGAAATTTTTTCGATTATTATCTCAAATATCAAATTTTATTGGCTTTAAGGCGCCGACCTCAACGCGTATTTTGTTCCAAAAGCTTTGTTAAAAGCATATTATAATCGTTTTTTGTCTCACCCGTAATTACTATCTTGACTGCGCCTTCGCCAGTCGAGACCGACAAAGCGTTCAACGCGCTAATTACGCTTGCGCGCGAATCGAATATTCTTATGCTTGGCAAAATCTCTTTAATTATTTCTTCCAAATATACATAATGCGTGCAACCGGGAATAATCCCTGAATAATCCCCGAAGGGTAGCAGCAGCTCCTGCAAGTACGGCTTTATGCGCGAAAAATCCGGCGCGGCGTTCTCGACAAAGGTCGCCAGACAGCAGTCTGCAAGCTTTGTCAGCCTGTGAGAATTTATTGAACAGACATACGGCGAATTTATCGTCACGGGAGTAGCGAGAAGAAGCACCCTGCCATCGGTATGTTGAAGCGCATCAGCCGCCGGAGGTAACACGCGTATGACGGGCAGAGGGAAATTTTCGTCCAGCGTCGATGAGGAACAGGAATTGCAGGCGAGAATGACGCATTCTGCGCCCAACTCCGAAAGTCTTTCGACGAGCTGCGCCGTCCTTCTTTTTAGAAAGCCTCTTTCCTTACTGCCGTACGGCGCGTAAAAAGTATCGGCTATGTATATGTAATCCTTTTTAGGAAAGGCCTTCACACACCCGCAAAGAGTCGTCAGACCGCCTATGCCGCTGTCAATCAATCCGATACTCATTTAAGCATTATATGCAGACGGAGAGCTGAAATTTACTGCTAAAACCTGTTCAAGGCAGTATTGATTGATTGCGAGAGCACACCGGCAAAATCCACTACAGTAACGTCTATTTCTTTTTCGGCTACGACAAGGCTATAAAGCAGGCTGTCCGAATTTATGTTTACGTTACGGTTTTGCTCGACGTATTCTCTTATGATGTCTTTTACGTATATTACCAAAGGAACACCTAATGCTATCATCGGCATACCCAGACTCTGTTTCGAGAGCTTAGTCTTTGTGTTGTTGACGCCGCTTCCCGGCTCTATGCCGTCGTCACTCAGTTGTACGGCTCTGCCCAGCCTCGACAAGCTTTTGCATGCCAATGTATCGACGACGATTACGAAGTCCGGAGAGGTTTTTTCAATGACGCCGGTTATTATATCATAAGAAGATAGCCCAGTAACGCCGCTCACCGAGCTTTTTATTGCCGAAATATTCGCATACTTTGTGAAGCGCGCCGCCTTGTCCTCGATCAAATGTCTGGTTATTTGCAGACCGTCCACGGTAATTGCGCCCAACGCGTCGGCGGTCATCTTGTCGTTGCCGAGACCGACGACCAGCACCTTGTCGCCTTTTTTGTATTTGTGTTTTTTCAGCAGCTCTCCCAGAGACCCCGTAACAAGCTCCGAAAGCGCCTCCTTAAGCTCTTCGTGGCAAAAAAGGCTGTCTTTTATCTCATAGGTAAAATACAAGCTGTCTTCTCCATCGCCCTTCAAATACCCTCGTTTCAGGCTGATGAGTCCATTATGAAAGGAGAAGTCCTGCTGGCTGTATCTTTCACCTTCTATTGCCCCCGATTCGTGTTGAAGCGGTCTGTATATTCTATCCATACCATTATATTGTTTACTTTTTCAAAATAAATATTACTTTTAGTTGCAATAATGCCCTGCATATGATAGAATAAGCAAGCAGAAAATGAAAATAATCAGAGAAACCAGGAGAAAATAACTAAATGGCAAATATCAAATCACAAAAAAAGCGTATCCTTACCTCTACGGCAGAGAACCTCATAAACACCTCTAAGCGTTCAAAAGTCAAGAACGCCATAAAGAAGTTTGAGTCTGCCATACTTGCCAGCGACCTGAAGCTTGCCGAAGAACTGCTTTCCGTCACCGCGGGCATCATCGACGAAGCGAAGAGCGACGGCATATACCACATCAACACCGCCAGCAGAAAGAAGTCAAGGCTGGCAAAGATGCTTGACACCGCCAAGAAAGCGGCTGCCGCGCAATAATTTCAATTGAATTTTTATTAACAAAAATAAAGCACCAAGCTATACGGCTCGGTGCTTATTTTCGTTTACTTAATGTAAACTCCGATTGTTAGAAAACCGACGCATGCGCCGATTATTCTATCTCAAAGTGGGATGCTTCCTCAATACGTGTCGGGGGTATTCTGTCGCCCTTGTTAACACGCACCGTTCCGCAAACTTTACCATTATTATCTATTACATTGTAAGTTCCTGTCTTAGGAGCTACTTCGCCTGAATGCAGTTTCATATTATGTCCCTCCTTCGTTAATATTGTGTGCTGCAAACAAAGAAATAATGCAAAGTGTCAATTATTAACAAATTTTACATCCCATGCCCCCTTTCTTAGCAAAATTTCTATACGCTTGATAATCTGAGCGATTTATGTTAATATTATCAATAGACCATTTTGTTTGATGTTTTTACGTCAATAAAGTGTTTATTCATTAAATCCAGAGGTAACATGGCTAACAACAGATATAAGAAAAAGAAGCGCCCTCCCGAAAGTAATTATGTACCGCCATTTGACCGGCAGATACTGGACGAGCCGGTGAGCAATTTGAATTTCAGAGCCGAAAACACGCTCTCACTGCTTGAAGGCGGCGGTCTGAAAACCATAGGCGACGTACTAAAAAGAGAAGAAAAAGACTTTTATAAGATTTTTACCTTCAAAAAACGCAACCTGCTCGACGTTAAAGGCGCAATCAGAGCTCGCAACCTTTCGCTAAAGCCCACCGAGGTCGTCGAAGAAAAAAAGACCGAAGGCGAAGAGCTGGCGGTCATAAAGCCTCCGAGAGCCCAGAGCCGCGACGGGCAAAACCGCGACGGACAAAACCGCGACGGACAACGCCGTCAGGGTCCGTCCTCCCAGCAGAACCAGCAAGGTCAGAGGCAAAGCCGTCCCGGCGACAGAAACGACAGAAATAACGCGCAGGGCAAAGACAGGCGCGGAGGTCGCAAGCAAGATGCCGTCAAGGAAGCGCCGAAGAAGCAGGCGCCGCCCGAGCCTCAAGATATTTATATAAAAGTCAACAAAGGCGGCAAATGGGGCTTCAGCGACCGTAGCAGCGGCGAAATAGTCATAGAGCCTGTTTATGACGAGGTTTTTTCGTTCAAGGAAGACCTTTGTTGCGTAGAAAAAGACGAGCTTTTCGGCTTCATAAACCGCGAGGGCGCGGAGATAATTCCCATCATATACGAGTGCGCCTTGTCCTTCAGCGAGGGCTTAGCTTGTATTTATAAAGGCGGCAAATGCGGCTATATCAATGCCCAAAACGAAGTGGTTATCGACTTCAAATTTGATGCAGGCACCTCCTTTGAGGAAGGCTCCTGCCGCATAAAACGCGACGGCAAGTGGGGCGAGCTGCGCCTTGAAACTCCGTCGGAAGTTCGCTGGATAAACTAAAAAAGGGATTTAGAGAAATCTATCCTTATAACAAAAAAAAGGGCATGACGCCCTTTTTTTGTTTCACATTTTATTAATACTTTACTTGTTATTGGTTATTGTAGCCGATATCAAAAGCCCTTATGTTTGCGGGTATTACCTTGGGCTTTGCGGCGAACTGCTGCTCTATGACGGTCTTTACGGTCTCGGGAGCGAACAGCCCGCTGAGCTTGACATAAGCGCCGAGTATTACTATGTTGGCGGTCTTTACATTTCCCGCTTGCGCGCCCAGCTCGTTTGCATCGATATAATACGCCTTGACATCGTCCCGTTCTACCTTTGTGTCAATAAGACTGCTGTTGACTATTATGATGCCGCCCTTTCGCACCTTGCCCTCGAACTTGTTCAGTGAGGGCTTGTTCATGGCAATCAAACAATCGGGAGCTGCGATAATGGGGCTGGCTACGGGTTTGTCGCTGACTACGACGCTGCAGTTCGACGTGCCGCCCCGCATTTCCGGACCGTACGACGGCA
>JAQVME010000175.1 GCA_028703745.1 Clostridia bacterium | reverse complement strand
GAAAAACATTAACCTCGAGGTTGAGAGCGGAGGAGTCATAGCCATAGTCGGACCTACGGGCGCAGGGAAAACCACACTGGTAAATTTATTGCTTCGCTTTTATGAAATCGACTCGGGCAGCATTTCCATTGACGGTATTGACATAAGGGATATGGCAAAAAAAGACTTACGCGGACTGTATGGCATGGTACTTCAGGATACTTGGCTTGAAGGCGGAACCATAAGAGAAAATATCGCCTATGCAAGACCGGAAACACCGTTCAATGAGATCAAAGAGGCGGCGAGGAAAGCCCATATCGATCATTTGATTGAGACGCTTCCCGAAGGATATGATACAGTCATAAACGAGGATGTCTCGAACATATCGCAGGGCGAAAAGCAGCTGATAACCATCGCGCGGGCAATACTTGCCGACCCGAAGATATTGATACTCGACGAGGCGACAAGCAGCGTCGACACACGCACAGAGAGCTATATCCAAAACGCAATGACCGCCATGATGAAGGGCAAAACTTCATTCATTATTGCGCACAGGCTTTCGACCATACGAAACGCAGGTCTGATACTTGTTATGGACAAGGGAAGAATAGTTGAGCAAGGCGATCATCAAACGCTTTTGGAGAAGAAAGGTTTCTATTTTGACCTCTACAACAGCCTGTTCGCGCAACAAAGTAACTGAAAATATTTGACAGACAGTAAAAATGCTCTTATAATAGATAGCACGGTGGAGCATGGTGCAATGGTAGCACATAGGCCTCTGACTCCTATGATGTAAGTTCGATTCTTACTGCTCCTGCCAAAGAAAAAAGGCTGTCCGAAAATACGCGGACAGCCTTTTTTTACGCCTTTACTTTCAGTCTCCGCCCAGGTATTTTTTTCGCGTGCTTTCGCCGCCGCGCAGATGCTTCTCTTTGTAATTGTCGCTCAGTATGCCTCTAACCTCGCAGTAGAGATAAAAATCAATATTGCGAAGGCGCGTGGTTACGTCGGTGTGCAGTGTGCTTTTGCCATAGCCGAAGAATGCCGCGGCTTCACGCACTGTGGCGTGATGCTCGATTATGTATTCGGCGGCGCGCATAACGCGAAGGCTTATCTCCATGTGTCTAATCCAACAAGGAGCTAAGCGCCAGATAAACCAGCTTGCCGCCTTGCTTTGCTTGCTCAAGCACAGAGTTGCTGATTACCGTGCCTTTCCTTATATTTACCCCGCAGGACTTGTCTACAATGTCCCTGATTACTATGCGTCCGAGCAGAAAGCTATAATCGTCCACAACCGACTGATCTGCCGCCGCTTGCTGTTTTAGCTTTGATTTGGCTTCCCTAACTACGCTTTTTTGTAGCCTTGAATTCATATTTATGGTTATGCCGTTGTCGCCTGTGCCCGATATGTATCTTGCGGGATAGGGCTTGTCGAACCATATAAGTCTGTCGCCGGTTATGCTGATGTCGGCGAAGTTGCCGAGGCGGTTGCCGTCCTCGTTGTACGCCTCGGTGTCCTTTGTCAAAAGATAGAGCTTTTCTATGTCAGCGTCTTGCAGAAGGTCGACGGAATAAACGGTGATTTTGTCGGCGCATCCTGCCACTTTTTTTAGCGGCAGAGCTTTTTCTCCGTCGGGGGTGCTTACCATCAGCGCAACCGCGCGCTTTGAAATTTTATCGATATATACCCCGTCTATACGCCCGACGTTTTTTGCGTCCTTGACCGTCATTAATTCTTTATTTGCATAATTTGTGTAAAACATTATACCTCCTGTTTGCTAGCGGCGTACATAGCTTTTATTAAATTATATTATTGGAGTGCGTGATTTATTAATAGAGAATGAATTTGGTTTTGTTTGACACTATTTTTGAGTTATGGTATAATATAAAAATTAATTACCGATTATTCAGGAAGAAAGACTAAGAAACAAACAATGGAGGTTTTATGGCAGAGCTTTATTACACAGACGCAAAAATAGCAAAGAAAATCAAGCAATTAAGCGTTGTAGCAGAGAAAAGCACGATTATTGCCCCGTCTTATTATGAAAAGCACGATGTCAAAAGAGGCCTCCGCGACGTAAACGGCAGAGGTGTTGTAGCAGGGCTGACGGAGATATGCGAAATAAACTCTTTTTCCGAGGACGAAGAGGGCAACCGTACGCCAATAGAGGGTGAGCTTTATTACAGAGGTATCCCCATTCAGAACCTCGTCAACGGTTTTATAAAGGAGAACAGATACGGCTTTGAGGAGACTACGTACCTCCTGCTTTTCGGTACGCTGCCCGGCGCCGACGAGATGAAGGAATTTTGCGACATATTGTCGAACTTCCGCTCGCTGCCGCTGAACTTTGTCAGAGATATTATTATGAAAAAACCGCCTGTCGACATGATGAATATGTTGTCAAGAAGCGTACTAACTCTTTATTCCTACGATGATACACCCGACAGCAATGCCATGGATAACGTACTGCGTCAGGGTCTTCAGCTTATTGCGCAGTTCCCGCTTATCGCCATATACGGCTATCAGGTTTATTCGCACTATCACAGTGACAACAGTCTGATTATTCACAAGCCGCGCAAGGACCTTTGCACCGCCGAAAATATATTGCACCTCTTGCGCACCGACAACAAATTCACCGAACTCGAGGCGCGCTTGCTCGACCTTTGCCTTGTGCTTCATGCCGAGCACGGCGGAGGCAACAACTCAACCTTTACTACGCATGTCGTCAGCTCGTCGGGCACGGATACGTATTCGGCAATAGCCGCTTCACTCGGCTCGCTGAAAGGCCCCAAGCACGGCGGCGCCAATATAAAAGTCGTAAAGATGTTCGAGGACATGAAACGCAATTTGCCCTCTCACAGCGACGAGGACGTCAAGGATTATCTCTCGAAGCTACTCGAGAAGCAGGCATTTGACAAGACGGGCCTCATTTATGGCATGGGACACGCGGTATACTCTTTGTCCGATCCAAGAGCGCTTATTTTCAAGGACTACGTCAAGAACCTCGCCCTCGAAAAGGGTCTCGGCAGCGAATACGAGCTTTATGAGAAGGTCGAGAGACTGGCGCCTGAGGTCATAGCCTAAAAGCGCAAGATATACAAGGGCGTAAGCGCCAACATAGACTTCTATAGCGGTTTTGTTTATACTATGCTGGGCTTGCCGCAAGAGCTGTTCACTCCGATATTTGCCATCGCAAGAATAACCGGCTGGATAGCGCACCGTATCGAAGAGATAGCCAACAAAGGCAAAATCATCAGACCGGGATATACCGCAGTATGCGAGAGGCAGTCTTACGTACCTATGGAGGACAGAGAGTACTGATAGTTTAACTTTGCGTCAAAAGGCCATAATACCTTCGGCTATTCCCCGGAGGAATCCTTTTGAACAGACAGAGGATAATAAGAGTTTTGAGGAAGCTTTCGGCGGTTGTCGCCGTGCTTCCTCTTATTTTTTCTTTCATATTGTCGTACTTTCAGCCTACTCCGCGCGATAACGGGGAGAGTTTGCAATTTGACGGCGAATTCGTCATTTTGGCTTTCAGCGGCTTGTTTTTGAAAGAGGATACAAGGTTCCTTGAAGAAAAAATCTCCGAGCACCGTCCCGACCTTGTGCTGCTTTGCGGGGACAACGTTTTTCCGCAGACGCTGGTCAGTGATTTGCTATTTGCCGGCACCATGCGTATTATTGACAAATACATCGGGGTGTTTGAAAAACGAAAGACCTATTTCAGCGCGCTGTTCGGCACGTACGATATTGCCGGACTGTTTGACAAATCTGCCCAGCTCAAAAGGTTTATGCGGTCGGATTATTTTGTCGGCGGCGTGCAAGACTCGCAAAGCGTAAAAGTAATGAGCGCGAATAAAAAGAGCCACGGCAATTTCCGCATAAGTATCATCGTCGAAGGCGAAACATATTATATCTTCGTAGTTGATTCCTCGGGCGGAGAGCTTGGCGCGGATAGCAAAGAATG